>DATCDE010000161.1 GCA_036510875.1 Actinomycetes bacterium | reverse complement strand
CGGGCCAAGGCTCGCCCGGCAGGCCGGGAAGTTCGGGGTGCCGGTATACCCGGCTGGCGGGTTCGCCGGGCTCAAGCCGAAGATGGCCGCAGCGGAGCGGATCGCTGAGCGCGAGACGCCTACGGTCGCCTTGCAGGTCGGCGACTACGACAAGCACGGGCGATGGGCGTTCTCCGCGCAGGCCGAGGACATCGCCGCCTGGGCGCCAAAGGACGCGCAGCCCCGTGGGCGGTGGCAGTACCGCTCCGGGGCCGAGTCACTGGTCCTGGAGGACCCCACCGGGCGAACCCGACTGACGGTGGTGCGGCTGGCCGTGACCGAGCGGCAGGTAGCCGACGGCCTGGTCGAGGTGGACGAGGACGGGAAGGCGGAGGCAGACCAGGTTCCCGTGCGGGAGTTGGACCGAATCGTCACCGAGGCCCTGCGCGAATGGCTGCCCAACGAGTCTGCGCGGTCCGGGGCGTTCGCCGCCGAGATGACCCTGCGGGACGACGTCCGGAGGCTGCTCGCGGGGCGGTGGACGACGCGGTGAGCGCTCCGGTAGCGGACCGAAGGGTCACCGTTACGAGCGTTCAGGGGCTGGAGGGCGCGCGTCTGCTGCTGAGTGCCCTCGATCACGTGCAGCTCGGTTCGACCAGCGTCTCGACGGTCGGTTGTTCCAGTCCATGGAGTTCCAGGTTGTTGGTCGGGGTCGACGATGCGGTTGCGGCCATCCAGGCGGCCGTCGAGGACGACTTGAACGTCTTCTTCGGGGTCCAACCGGTGGCCCCCGGGTCGTCGGGGCGCGGGACTGCGTCGGATATCGCTGGGGTTGTCTCTCTCTACGCGGACCTGGACTGCGACCCCGCCAAGTTGGGCGGATGGCCGCAGGTGAAAGCGACGATCGACGGCCTGGCTCAGGCGCTGGGGATGAGGCCGACGGCGGTCGTGCTGACCGGGCACGGCTTCCACCCCTACTGGGTCCTGGCCGAGCCGCTGGAGTTCGACACTGACCAAAGGCGAGCCGAGGGCCAGGCTCTGCTGGCTCGGTGGCGAGGGCTCGTCGAGGACGTCGCTCGTCAGCACTCCGGGGCGGTCGACAACGTGTTCGATCTGCCCCGCGTCTTGAGGGCCCCGGGCAGCCGCAACCTCAAGGACCCCCAACAACCCCTTGGGGTGGTGGTCAGCGAATGGACCGACAGCAGGCTCGACGTCGCTGAACTGATCGAGGCCCTGGACTCCAGGGGCATCCCGGCCGTACCACCGGCCCGGGCCAAAGCGGTGGTGTTCGACCCCGCCGGGTGGCCATGGGCGGAGGAGACCTGCGGCTACGCGACTGCGATGATCGAGGGCTGGGCCGACGACCGCCCGAAGGGCGGGCGGCACCAGTGGCTGCTCAGCCAGGCTGTGAGGTTGGGCTGCGCCCGGCGCTACGGGTGTCTGACCGAGGTCGACTACCACTCCGTTCAGCGCATCCTCCACACCCGATTCCTGCAACTGCTCCAGGAACCAACCGTCCGGCAGCCGACCCCGGTGAACGAGGTGGAGGCCGCCCTTGGCGATGGCTTGGGGATCGCGGCGGGCAAGAGTCTGACGGACCTCGCGGGCGAACTCGGTGGTCATGGCCACGACGGCGTCACCGCGATCATCCACGCCACGGCAGAGACGACCCCGCTCCAGTCGCTGCTCACTGAGGAGTTTTGGACGGCGGACGACCGGCTCGACCTGATCCGACAGGCGGCCTGGGCCCGGATGCTGACCCCCGAGTCTCTCCTGGTCGCAGTCCTGGCTCTGGTCAACTCCCGCATCGACCCGAAGTGGACTCTGCCGCCCATCGTCGGAAGCCGGGCGTCGCTCAACCTGCTGACTCTCACATTCGGCAAGTCCGGCACCGGCAAGTCCAGCGCTCAGAGCGCGGCCGTCGACCTCACCGGCACCACCGAGGAGAACTGGGACCCTGAGAGGTACCTCCCCGACGCCTGGCGGGCCTACAGCGCGTCAGCCTCGGTCTACTCGACCCCGCTGGGGTCGGGTGAGGGGCTTGGCCAGGCCTTCTACGAGTGGGTCGAGGTTGACGTCGAGGGTTCCGGCACCCGGCCCAAGAAGCGTCGGCTGTTCAAGCGGGTCCGGAGTCGGGTGCTCGTCAAGGACCCGGAGGGGATCGCCCTGCACTCCCAGATCAGCCGGGCCGGTGCGACCCTTGCCGAGGTGTTGTTGAAGGCGTTCAGCGGCGAGACGCTCGGCCATTCCTACAGCAAGCGGAACGGCGATGGCGCCCAGGCGGCGGTCCTGGTCAGCGGGCTGACCTACCGGCTCGCGATGGTCCTGGGCATCCAGCCCGACGTGACCGACACGTTCTTCGACCTCGCGGGTATCGGCCTGCCGCAGCGGCTGCTGTGGGGGACGGCCGAGGGGGACATCCCGCTGGACGGAGGCGCCTGGCCAGAGCCGGTCCCCCCGTGGTCCGGCCCGGCCCAGCCCCTGTCCGAGGGCGCGGACCCCGACTTCTACGACGTGCAGATGCCCGAGGCGATTAGGCGGGAGGTGCGGTCGGAGGTCCATCGCCACCGGGTTGACCCGGACGCGAGCAACCTGGACTCCCACACCATGCTGGTCACTCTGAAGGTCGCAGCCACTCTGGCGGCTTGGCTGCGACCAGGGGCCGTGCTGGAGATCACTGCGGAGGACTGGCGACTGGCGAAGGTGATCTCCGCCGAGTCCACCAGGGTGCGTGAACAGGCGTCCGCCCACCTGCGTGGACGCCAGGCACATTTAGCGGAGTCCCGCGACGCAGCAGCAGCCAAGCGGGCGGTCCGAGTCGACGCGTCGATCACCGACAATCGGGTCCTGCGTGTCGCCAGGGTGATCTTCCGGCTCGCCAGTCGACACCAAGAGGAGAAGGGCGACGGGCACACCTGCGCTCGGTCGAAGTGTCTGCGAAGGGCCGTCTCCTCCGCTGACCGAGAGTCCTTCGATGAAGCACTGCTGCTCGCGGTGGAGCGCGAATGGCTGGTCACCGTTCAGGTCGGCGACGAGGAACGGTTTGCGCTGGGCCAGAGCATCCCGAGAAGATCGAGGTGACCGCCCACGCGAGGGTGTGGAGGTGTGGAGCCCCCACACCCTCGCGTGAGCGGGTGTGCAACTTCCCCCGCACGAAGTAGTAGAAAGACCTCTCTCTCAACGGAGATTGCCGACGCGTCGGCTCACGCGGCGGATCTTGCGCCGACTCGGCCGTGTGGAGGCCTCCACACCTCCACACGGCCGAGCACGGTCTCGCCGTACCCTGGGAAACGAGCAACTTGCGAGCGGTGAACGATCTTCGCGGAGGTCCACATGACCGTCGGCGTGATGAGGGGCAACCTCGATCCAGCCGCGCTCGGACGTCTCCCTCGGCGTCGGCACGACTGGGCGGGCGCGAAGGCGATGTACGTGAGGGCCAGATCGACGAGTCCGGCAAGCCGATCGTCCCGACGTTGGGGCAGGTCGCTGAAGAGTTCGGTATCGCGAGCGGCCTTTTGAGAGCCCGTGCTGGCCGCGAGCAGTGGCGCCTCGGACGTGAGCAGCACGTCCTCTACAGGCAGCGGGTACGGCAGGCAGAGCGTGCGCGAGACGCAGCCGTTCAGTCCTTCTCGGTCGACCTTGCGGCCATAGAGGCGGCGGGCGTCGGCTTGAGGGCGGTGCGCGAGCGACTGGAGGAACTCGATGCCACCGTGGACGGTCAGCGCGGTCGCCAGTTCGTCGCCGAACTTCGCGACTTGGCGCGACTCGGGAACGAGTTCCTCAATCTGTCCGTCGCGGCCCGTGGCGGCCCGGTCGTGAGCCGATGAACGAGGGCCGGGCGCGACCGCTGCACCGGATGACGTGTCGCTGGCACCGTCATCGCCACCGTCGTCATCAGCGGAGCGGATCTACTTGACCTTCCCGTGGGGCTGGGACCAGATGAGCGAGGAGCAGCAACTCGCTTTCTGCGACGAGGCACTGGCCCCGTTGTTCCGGAGGACTAGGGACGAGCCCCCTCCAGGTGCTCCTCCGCGCGCATCTCTGTGTGGCGACCGAGGTCGACCCTGGGGGACCGTCGCTCCATCGATGGGCCGCGACGCCCTCGCCATCAACATGTCAGTCGAACCTATCCGGCGCACTCGGTGACCGGCACGATGGATCCCGTGGCACTGACCCGCGCCGAGCGTCGTGCGGCGGCGGACCTGCTGCACCGGATCCTCGACGCCGTCGATCACGGCGCCCTGACGGCGGACGGCGCCCGGCAGCGGTAGTGGCGGTGCGGCGGCTGGAGGGTGCGGCGATGGCGCTGGACGCGATCGATCAGCGGCATGGCGAGGATCGGGGGCGGATCACCGCGACGGAGTGACCTCCGACAGGGGCGGATCGTCGAAGCCCTGCAGAGCAGGGCCTTGCATGGAACTTCGCCTCGCACACGGGCGTCCAACTCGCATGAACGGACGGTTGGCCGCCTCAGGAATCTCGTTCGTCATGGTGGGCTTGAGTGCTTGCGGAGCGCAGTCTGGTGCAACTTCCAGTGCCTCGAACAACGCGATCGAGGATTCCGTTCGAACCCGTCTGCTGGCGATCGCCGACGAGCAAGCGGCTGGGTGCTCGGGCACCGCCATGCACGTTCAGGTCGCCAAGAGCACCCGAGATGTCGCCACGGTGAAGACGATGCAGGAGGTTGGACTGGTCGGTGACAAGCGACCCGTCTGGGCAATCCTGGTCACGGGCGGCAAGTACACCTGTCCGCACACCGGGCCAGCTGGTGCCCCGACTCCCACGCCGACGAGCGACATCCTGACAATCGTTGATGCCTCCACCTTCGAGATGACTGATGGCGGTAGCGGGCCGAACGACACGCTCAATGGCCTGAGTCCGATCATCACGCTCCGCTAGAACCAGGGCGCCCTTACGCCGCCGATGTGCCGCTATTGCTCGCTTCTCAGGGTGTCGCGGGCGATGGGTGTGTCTGGCTGCTCGCGGCGGAGCGGCGCGAGCCATCTGGCAGGCATCGCCGTCGGCGACGGCTCGTTTGCCCCTAGTGTCCGAGCATGAGGGTCCTTGTCGTGTCGTCGCCCTTGACCGGGCACCTGAGTCCTATGCTGCCGGTGATCGGGGCCCTTGTCGGTGCCGGAGACAAGGTGCTGGTGGCCAGCGGTCTTGTGACGGCGCATCTGGTGGAGCGGGCCGGAGCGGAGTTCTTTCGGGTCGGGAACGACAGTGACGTCTGGTTCGCACGCCTGGGCGAGCGCACCCGGGGCAACCCTGGGGACGGGATCGCGCCGGAGCGTATCAACCACTACTTCGTGCCCCGGTTGTTCGCCGAGATCGGGACCGCGGACGTGATCGACGATGTCGTCCTTGCCGGGAATGAGTTCGGCCCCGACCTGGTGCTGTTCGAGAGCCTGGCTTTCGCCGGACCGTTGGTCGCAGACCTGCTCGGCGTCCCTGGCGTCCACCACCTGTTCGGGCCGGTGTGGCCGCACGAGATCTTCGTCCTGGCCGACGACGCGGTTTCTCCGATCTGGCGATCGTTCGGCCGGGTTGTGCCCGGGTACGCCGGTGTCTACCGGGACCTGACCGTGCAGATCTGCCCCCCGTCGCTGGAAGCGCGCAAGGTCCCCGCCGGAGACGTTGTGGCCCTTCGGCCCGCTCCGCGCCCGGAACGACTGGCCACGCGAGGCGTGCGACCGGTCGTCTACGTCACGCTCGGCACCTTCTTCAACGGCAACACGCAGGTCTTCCGCGAGATCCTCGACGGTCTGGCCGACCAGCCGGTCGATGTCGTCGTCACCGTCGGCGGGGACCAGGACCCGGCCGCACTGCAGCCAGTACCTGCTAACGCGACGATCGAGCGCTTCATCGCCCAGGCGGAACTGCTGCCAACCTGCTCGCTGATCGTCCACCACGGCGGTGCCGGTACCACCTTCGGCGCCCTGGCCCATGGAGTTCCGCAGGTCATCGTTCCCCAGGGGGCGGACAACTTTGACAATGCCGCGATGTGCGAGCGCGCCGGAATGGCCGTGGTCTTGCGTCCCGACGAGTTCTCCGCGAGGACCGTGACCGACAGCGTGTCCGCCGTACTCCGCGAGCCCCGCTTCGCCGAAGCCGCATTGCGCACCGCCGACGAGATCGCCACGATGGCTGACCCCGCCGAGGTTGCGGGCATGATTCGCGCCTATCGCCGCTAGTCACACCGCTCGGGCAGCGACCGACTCCTCAACCGTCAGCCAGGCACGCTCCCTGAGCGGATGACGCAGGACGATGCTTGGGTTGGCGCCTCCAGGGAGACCACGAAGAACGGGACGTGGCGGGACTCCTGGAGCCAGGCAAGGTCCAACCCGCCCGGCGTTGACGACCCCGGTTCGATGACATGACAGTCGGCTGGGCTGCGCGTAAGGTGGCAACGTCCTCTGCTTCCGTTGAACAGCCCACTGCCTGACCCGCCATCGGGTCCCGGAGGGCGAGAGTTCCGGACACCGAAGTTCATGGGTGACAGCGAGAACCGCCGTGGAGGCTTCGTTGCCATCGCCGCACCCCTGACCCCGCACCCCTGACGCGGCGGCACCACGCCTCGCCCCGGCAGGCGGTACAACCGAAAGGGCCACGCCCATGTCAGTCCTGCTTACTCACGACATTCCGGTCAACCGCGAGGCCCTGGAGGCGGTCACCAGGGCGTTGGGTGTTCGGCAGAATCCGCCGGACGGTCTGATCGTGCACGTGATCACCGAGACGTCCGAAGGTGTCCGCGTCGTCGACGTCTGGGAGTCCGCCCAGCACTACGAGGAATTCCGCGACGCCCGCCTGGCCCCGGCTCTGGGCCAAGTCATGGCGGACCACGGCATCGTTGCCCCGGACAAACTGCCCAAGCCAACGATCACCCCCGCCCATGACCTGGTTCGCGGACGGCCAGTGGCCCGGGCCGGGCCGAAGGCCGAGACCAGGGCTAGCGGTCCTGTCACGAAAGGCGAGGCTCCGGAGGCGGTGTTTAGTTCGCCGGGCGCGGAACACCGTGCCTTGCTTTGAGCAAGGCAACCCCCGGAAGGGGGTCACGATGAACGTCTTCAAGGCTGCCATCGAAGGGATCACAAGTCTCGGGCGCGGCACCTCACAGAGCGAAATCCAGTGCGCAGAGGCCGCCGCGCGGGGCAAAGTCACCGCTGACGGGGACGCGGTTGACGGCGACGGCAAACGGCGACGTCACCGGGCTTCGCCAATCACTCGTGCCCGGGCGGCCACCGGTAGAGGCTCAACACCACCGCCGGAGGGGATGGTCGCCAGTGAGGATCCCGCAGAGGGCGCGTTGCCGGATGGCGGACCGCCTCAAGTGGTGCGAGGAGCGAATGGCAGTGCTCGTCGCGGACACTGACGGACATGACGCTGCGCTTTCGGAGGTCCTGGCGGACTTGAACGCGGGCCGGGAGCCAAGCAGGTTGGACCTTGCCGTCCTGGCACCTCAAGCGATGCGCCTCGCGGACGGCGCAGAGGAACTCCTGGCTCTGATTCGAGAGAGCGGCTCCCTTCGGGTCGGTCTCATGGCTTCAGCGAACCCGTTCAGGACGGGTGGGATCGCGGGTCGATCACGCAAAGTCAGACTTCTCCGAGTAGAAGCCGAGAGGGACACCGCGACTACGGGTGCCGTAGCGAACAGGCTTCGTGGCCAAGCAGAAATACTCGAAAGGACCCGCGCCGGGCGGGGACTTGGCGACACGGATGCGGAGATCTCGTTTGGCCGACACGACAACGACCCAGGGTTCCGACCAGGCGAGGGGGGAGGCGCCGTCCAACCCACGGCACCGGGCGGCCCGGTCCGAGGCTGGTCCGGAGTCTGATCACGCCGCGTGAGCAGGTGCTGTACGACAAGAGGGACGAACTCCTCTTGGTCGCCCGGCCCGCAGGTCTTAACGTCGGTCGCCTAGCGAGAGGAACGGCTGTGGCCACTACCGACGCCTACCCCGGCTGGGACCTGCGTGAGTCGGGCCCTACCCACGCCGACCGCACCGTCCTGCTGCTCCCCGGCGGCTTCTGCACAGGAGCGTTCTTCGAGGACCTCATGGCGGAGCCGAGCCTGGTCGATGGGCGGACGCGTCTCGTCGCCGCGACGCTGCCAGGGTTCGGCAGAACCGCGCCACCCACGGACCCCTCCATGGAATGCTTCGCCAGCCTCGCGGGTACGCTCGCCTCCGACCTCGACGCTGACGTCGTCGTTGGGCACAGTCTGGGCGCGAACGTCGCGCTGGAGATGGCTGCGGTGGGCCGGTTCGCTGGCCCGGTGGTCCTGCTGTCCGCGACCTTCTCGCGCGGAGACGAGGAGAAGGCCCTGCGCCTGTTCGACCGCCTCGGACGCGTTCCCGGGGTGGGAGGCCTGGCCTGGGCGGCGCTGGTGAAGGCGCTAGCGGCGGCCATGAAGGGCAGATTCCCTGCGGCCCGCAGCGCTGCGCTGGGCGCAGCGTTGAGCGACAACGACCCGCAGTTCTGCCGCCGGATGGTCCGGCAGTACTTCGAGTACCTGGACCGGTATGGCTCGCTGGTTCCCCGACTGTGCGGCGCCGGGGTCGACGCCTGGGTGGTTCGTGGCGACCGCGACGAGATCGGGCTCACCGACGGGGAGCGCCGCGGCCTCGAGGCGTGCCCGACGGTCCGTATCGTGACGGTCCCCGACGCCGCCCACTTCGTGATGATCGACCAGCCAGCACGGACCGCGAACCTGATGCGGGAGGTCCTGGAAGGCAGCCAGGCCGGTAGCGGCCGCGGCAGTGCGCAACCCGGTTGAGTCGCCGTTCGCAGGAGATCGACACGTGGCCCTGAGCCGCAGTCGAACCCACGAAGCGATGTACCGGTGTGTGCTGGCCGGTCGGTGCGGGCGGCGTGGTTGTCAACCCTGCAAACGGGACTTCAGGGTGTGCCGCCGTGGTAGCCAAACGCTGTTGTCCAGTGCCGTGCGTCGAAGTCCGCCCGGGTACCGGGAAGCGACTCAAGTGGTTGCACACCTTGTCCCGACAGCGACCAGCCCGCACGCCGCTCACCGGGAACGCAGGTGTGGAGGTGTGGAGGCTCCACACCCACGCGTGGGCGAGAGTGCGACCTTCCCCCGCACGAAGTAGTAGAAAGACCTCTCCCTCAACGGCAATCGCCCCCGCGTGGGCCGAGGCAATGTCTCCCGCGCCGACCTGCGGGTGTGGAGGTCTCCACACCTCCACACCCGCCGGGGCAGAGAACTGGCGTCGGACGGCGCCGTCGCGGTGGCGGTCGTGCGGTGGCTGGCGGGGGCGTTGGTCGCGTTCGACGCGCTCGATCACCGTCAAGCTGAAGGCCAGAACGCAGGACCGTGAGCCCTGACACCCGGGTTCCCAATCAAGGGTGCTTCGGGCCGTCCACCGGGTCTTCCGGCGCTGGCAGTCGCCTTCACCGGGCGAGACGATGAACCAGTGAACCCTGCTGCCGAACGCGACGATGCTAGGAGCCTGGCGCGGTTCCCGTGCGTGGATGGACGCACGCTCCTCGGTGTCCGGGTGGCGTTGCCTGCCGACTTCCCGGCCGATCGGACTCTGGCGGTGGTGGCGTTCCAGCGGTGGCAGCAGGCCCAGGTGGACCGGTGGATCGACCGTGCGGTTGCAGCCGGGGTGCCGCCGACCACCCGAGGTGAGACCGGGCTGGTCCCAGTCGCTGTGGTCGAGGTTCCGGTCTTGTCTACCCGTTGGCGGCCGGCGCGTCGCTTCATCGATGGTGGGATGACGGCAGGCATCGGTGACCCTGACGTGCTGGCCCGCACTATCACGGTCTACTCCGACGTCACCGTCTTTCAGCGGTCGCTGGCGATCCCGAGCGGCGACGACGTGCACGCGCTGGTCGTCACCCGTGACGGCACCGTTCTTGCCCGAGGTCACGGCGACCCCGACGACGTGGTCTGGGACGTCATCGCAGCCGCGCTGCTCTCGGGCCGACCGCCCATGTGAGCGTGCCGGGCATGCTCGTCGATCCGACTTGTTTGCGTCCAACAACGGCCATCGCGTGATCAGCGAAGTTCGCGCCGCACCCGGCCGGGGCTCGACGCGATGGATCAGGGGCGATCAGAGAAGGGCTGATCCAAGAGGGGTCTTGGTCTACGGCGGCGGGGTCTGGTAGCGGGCGACGGTGACTGCGATGACGGTGGCGACGTCCAGCGCGAAGATCACCAGCATCGCCGTGACGAGTGCGAGGGGTGCCCCTGTGGCTCCGTTGTGGACGAAGGCGAACTCGATCAGTCCGGCGGTCACCACATAGGCCAGCAACGCCCACCGCCACACCAGACCGAACACCGCCCAGGCGAAGTCCGCGACCCTGGCCAGCAGCACGAACCCAGTCACGAGCAGCGCGGCACTTAGCGCCCACAACACGGTCGGCGGTGCCAGCGGAGGACGACGCGGGAAGTACGACGCCATCCAGATCCCGCCGACGATCACCAGCGCCAGGGAGACGACGACACACGGCGCGACCGGGGGAAACACCCGGTCCTGCGGTGCCGGGCGGGTGGTCGCCTCGGCGGCGCTCACCGCGAACCAACCCGGGTCATGATCACGAGGGTGGCGACCTGCATCGCCCCGGTGATTCCTGCGGTGTAGATGAACCGGCGCATCAGCCGGGCGATCACCTCACCGTTCGGTTGTGGCTTACGTATCTCGAACAGCACGGCGATGTTCGCAGGCTCCAAGATGCCCAGGGCGATCGTCGCCATGATGCCGACGACGATGAACGAGGCCAGCAGCCAGGTGTGGTTGGGGCTGGACGGGTCGAGGTTGCCCAGAATGATCGCGACCTGGAAGCCCGAGGCCAGCGTCATCGCCACCAGCGTCGGCATGATGATCGCCATCAGCGGCATGAACCTCGCGGAGAACTCCGCACGGGCGGGGATCGACAACCGCCCGAGAATGGGACCTACCACGAACCCGACGAACAAGTCGATGCCGGTCCACAGCCCGCCCCCGGCCACGTGGTAGAGCATCAGTGCCCACGGCGACCCAGTGGCGATCGCGGCGACCAGGCCGACCAGCACCACCGCGACGATCGGCAGGCCCCGAACGGGGATGATCGTCCTGGGTGGCAGCGGGCGTTCGGCAGGCAGCAGTCCAGCCACCTGGGGCGGTGAATCCTTCACCTGGTCACTCATGGGTCTCCGCGTCAGTCGTTCGGAACAACGGATGGTGCGACTACCCCCCGGAACCGGGTGTGGGACCGAGTTTGTTAGCGCATGAGTACCACACAACAACCCGTCCGTCAGTAGCCCAGGCCGGAGGTCCGGCAGTGGCCATGACCCGAGCGGAGCGCAGGGAGGCCGCTGACCTGCTGCGGCGAGCGCTCGACGCGGTGAATCGCGGAGACCCGTCGGCGGACGGCCCTGTCGCCGCGGCGGTAGTGCGGCGGCTAGAGGGTGCACCGCTGGCACTGAAGGCGATGGATCAGCCCCACGTCGACGACGACCTCAGCCATGACGGTGCCCACCTCACCGATTTGACCATGCCTGGCAACTGGTGGCGCGCAGACAACTCCACGGAGACACCTCATCGGGTCGACAGTCTCCAGGACGCTCACGCCTCCCACTAATACCGAACCCGCAGGGCCGTGCCGGGTTGAGCAACCCTTCTGGCGCGGACGGTGGCCTGGTCGACATTGATCGTCTCCGGTTGGGTGCCAAGTGAACAATCGATGAACTCAGGGGTCCCCGCTGGGCCTGCCGGTGCGCATAGTGGCAGCGTGTGGTGCATGACGACTTCCCTCGTCGTCGACCCGGCGAGTCGCCTGGATGCGGCCGAGGCCACGCTGGCGTCGGAGTTCCCTTCTGTGCCAGCCGACACGATCCACGCGCTGGTCGTTCGCGAGAGCCACGCCTACGATGACGCCCGGGTACGCGACTTCATCCCCCTGCTGGTGACTCGAACGGTGAGGACCCGACTCAGAGGCGTCGAGCCAGCCCGGCTCCCCTAGGGTTCCGGCGCGTCGGCGGGCTTGCGCGGGGTTCTGGCCTGCTGGGCGATCTGGTCGGCCCAAGCCTGGATGGCAGCCCAGTCTCGCAAGTCGCGTCTATGTGACGTGGCACGGTCCAGCGCGTCGGCCCCGCCGAACAGGGCGCACGCGGTCGGGGACAGCCACCCATGCTTGCTCAGCGCGCGGTCCAACTGAGATCGCGAGGTCTGCCAGGCCTGGTCAGTTCCCTCTCGTGGTCCCAACCCGAACACGGCGACTGGAACCCGCCGCAGTTCCTCGCGATGCCGCTTGAGGAATCGGTGGGCGTCGCGGTGCCAGCGCCCCGAGTACAGCGGGGCTCCCAGCACGACCAGATCCCAACCGGCCAGCGACCCCCGCACCGCCCGAGCAGGACGGACGTCCACGGTGACCGCGTCGTCCCGAAGCACCGCAGCGATCACCTCAGCCACCTCTCGCGTCGATCCATGCTTGGTGGCATAGACGACCAGGACACCTCCCATGCGGATAGCGTCCCCGTCGAAGATGAACGGGAGATGTTGGCAGGGGCCGATCGTCGGCTCGGGCTCGACCGGTGACGGTGGATCGTCCGGCTGCGGGCCGTTCTGGGCCACGTTCCCGCTGCCGCAGTAGGAGAGAGCGGTCGGCGCGGTCGCGGCTTCACCGGTCGTACGAAGCAGTCTTGGGTTCGGCTGCCACGGCCAGAGCCGGGGGCAGGACTGGCCGTTCTGCGCGACGATGGCCCTATGGGCAGTTGGCTGTACTACCTCGCGGCCGCCGTGGTTGTGGCCTGGGGCGTGGCGCACCTGTTCGCGACCCGAAACGTGGTACGAGGCTTCGCAGACATCTCGGTCGACAACCGTCGCGTGATCACGATGGAGTGGATCGTCGAAGGGGCGGCGCTGATCTTCATCGGTTGCCTGGTGGCTGGCGTCACCCTGGTCGATCCTGCGAGCGCGGCGTCCCACACCGTCTACTGGCTCTGCTTCGGCATGCTCAACGTGATGTCGCTGATCTCGCTCTTCACCGGCTTCAAGGTCGACTTCCTGGCCTATCGGCTGTGCCCGGTTGTCTTCACCGGGGCGTCGATCCTGCTCCTGCTCGGCCTGCTCGCGTAGACGGGCAGCGGCCGCCACCGGCGCCGTGCTTCCCGACTCCCTCATCACCAACGGTTCCCGGCCCCGCTAGTTCCCGGCACGATGGACGCCATGGCTCTGAACCGCACCCAACGTCAGCAGGCTGCTGGGGCGGGCCTCTCATTCTCGGGCAACTATGGCCAGGTCGACATCTCCGGGAACACTGCGGTCGGCAACGGTGGGGGAGGGTGGCATCGCAGGCATCTCGGATACCGGAGTCACCGTGACGGGTAACACGGCTCTGAGCAACGGTGGCCACGGCATCAACGTCGCTGGGGTCACCGACGGTGGCGGCAACATCGCACGTGGCAACAAGACCAGTCCTCAGTGCATCGGGGTGGTGTGCACCAGTCGCTGATCGCACGTAATGCCGAGCGAGGAACGGTGTGGTTGGTGTTCCGTTGAGCGTCAACTACGCCGTTTCGGGCTGGTGAGGTGACCCGAACGGCTGGGTGGCAGTTGTCAGATCCGTACGAACCACTGCTGCTGCGCCAGCATCGCTGCCTTCGGCGGCAAGCGTGGTGGTTCGGTGCGTGACCGGGTGATCGCTGAGGGTAGATGAGACTTTCGGCACACTGCGCTGGTGGGGCCGGAGGGGGAGGGTGTCGCTCAGAGGACTCGGGTCTCGATGTACACCGCAGGTGCCATCTTCCCCCCTCTAGGAGCACCCCATGCCTAGGTACACGCTTCACATCGAACGCCCTGCACGCGACGACTACGCGATCTTGGTGCTACGCGACCTGCTGTCTCGGACGCTGCGCCGCGAGATCCGTGTCACGGACGCGGACGACTGGACCGAAACGGTGACCGGGACGTGCGCCCTGGCGGACCTTGACGGGCCGGTGCTCCTCGATGGAGAGCACGTCCACGCCTGCTTTGGTGCGCTGGTGTCTCGTGGCATCGGGCGGCGGGTGTGCGAGGCGCATGCGGCCCTTCGGCACGAGCAGATCGAAGCGGGCCTACGCCTGATCGGGGAGGGGGCCGTGGGCCCTGCC
>DATCDE010000160.1 GCA_036510875.1 Actinomycetes bacterium | reverse complement strand
GCGCCGCGGCCCGTCGGGCTCGGCGGGCCCGCGAGGCGGCCGTGGCGGCCGCCGTGGCCAGGGGCGCCTCGATGGCGCTGGGCCGGATCGAGGTGTCGCTGCGCGCGGGCGCCCAGGAGCGGGACGTCGCCGAGCGGGCGCGGGCCGAGCGGGACGCCGAGCTGAGCGAGATCAGGACCCGGTTCCGTGAGCTGGGGGCCGTGCTTGACCAGCTCACCGACTCGGTGCACCGCGACGAGGTCGCCCGCGCCGAGCAGCGGCTGCGGATCGAGCAGCTCGAGCAGCGGGCGGTCGAGGAGCTCGGCGTCGACCCGGGCACGCTGATCGCTGAGTACGGCCCGGACCAGCCGGTGCCGGCGACCGTCGCGGCACCCGAGCCCGAGGCTGAGTCCGAGGCCCCGCAGGAGGGTGCCCAAGAGGGGGCCCAGGAGGGGACCGAGCCCGGCGAGCCGGCGTCCGAGCCTGCGCCGTCCGTGCCGTACGTCCGCGCCGAGCAGGAGAAGCGGCTGCGGGCCGCCGAGCGTGCGCTGGCGCTGCTCGGCAAGGTCAACCCGCTGGCGCTGGAGGAGTTCGACGCGCTGCAGGAGCGCCTGCAGTTCCTCACCGAGCAGCTGGAGGACCTCAAGAAGACCCGGCGCGACCTGCTGGACATCGTCCGCGAGGTCGACGAGCGGGTCGAGCAGGTGTTCACCGCGGCCTTCCACGACACCGCGCGGGAGTTCGAGGGCGTGTTCTCCCGGCTGTTCCCGGGCGGCGAGGGCCGGCTGGTGCTCACCGACCCCTCCGACATGCTCGCCACCGGCATCGAGGTGGAGGCCCGCCCGCCGGGCAAGAAGGTCAAGCGTCTGTCGCTGCTGTCCGGCGGTGAGCGGTCCTTGGTGGCGGTGGCGCTGCTGGTGGCCATCTTCAAGGCCCGGCCCAGCCCGTTCTACGTGATGGACGAGGTGGAGGCCGCCCTCGACGACACCAACCTGGGCCGCCTGCTGACGATCCTGGAGGAGCTGCGCGCGGCCAGCCAGCTGATCGTCATCACCCACCAGAAGCGCACCATGGAGATCGCCGACGCGCTGTACGGCGTCTCCATGCGCGGGGACGGCGTGACCACCGTGATCAGCCAGCGCCTGCGAGAGGTCGAACCGGCCTGACCCCACGACCCCGCTCGCGCAGGTGGAGGGGGGTGGGAGACTCGGGGGCGTGGACCCCATCGTGCTGATCGTGTTGTTGGTGGCTGTCATCGTGGTGGCGGCGGTCGGGCTGGTCACCACCCGCCGGCGCGGTGCGAAGCCCGAGCCGCCGGTCCCCGGCCGGGACTACGCCCCCGGGGTCGGCGACGACGCGGAGGTCCCGAGGGACACCGCCACCCGCGTGATCGACCAGGTGGTCCTGCCGGACGACGTCTCGACCGCGATGCCGACGCTCGAGGTCCCCGGCGTCGAGGCCCCCGCCCCCACCGCCGGCCGGCTGACCCGGCTGCGCGGCCGGCTGGCCCGCTCCCAGTCCACCCTCGGCGTCGGCCTGCTCGCGCTGCTCGCCCGGGACAAGGTCGACGACGCCACCTGGGACGAGGTCGAGGAGACGCTGCTCACCTCCGACCTCGGGGTTGCCCCCACGGCCCAGCTCGTCGACCGGCTGCGGACCCGCGTCCGGGTGGACGGCGTGAAAGACCCGGCCGCCGTGAAGGCGATGCTGCGGGAGCAGCTGCTGGACCTCGTCGATCCGGCCATGGACCGCACCCTGCACACCGAGGCGCACCTCGACGGCACGCCCGCCGTCGTCCTCGTGGTCGGCGTCAACGGCACCGGCAAGACCACCACCACCGGCAAGCTGGCCAGGGTGCTCGTCGCCGACGGGCGCACCGTCCTGCTGGCCGCAGCGGACACCTTCCGCGCGGCCGCGGCGGACCAGCTGCAGACCTGGGGCGAGCGGGTCGGGGCAATCGTCGTCCGCGGCCCCGAGGGTGGCGACCCGGCGTCCGTCGCGTTCGAGGCCGTGAAGAAGGGCCACGAGGCCGGCGTGGACACCGTCGTGGTGGACACTGCGGGCCGGCTGCACACCAAGGTCGGGCTGATGGACGAGCTCGGCAAGGTCAAGCGGGTCATCGAGAAGCTGAGCACGGTCGACGAGGTGCTCCTCGTGCTCGACGCGACCACCGGCCAGAACGGGCTGACCCAGGCCCGGGTGTTCGCCGAGGTCGTGGACGTCACCGGCATCGCCCTGACCAAGCTGGACGGCACCGCCAAGGGCGGCATCGTCGTCGCGGTGCAGCGCGAGCTCGGGGTGCCGGTGAAGCTGGTCGGCCTCGGCGAGGGCCCGGATGACCTGGCCCCGTTCGACCCGGCGGCCTTCGTCGACGCGCTGCTCGGCGACTGACCCGAACGGTGGACCAGGCCCGGCGCCGCGCAACACACCCGTTACACGGGCGGTCGAAGCGTCACCGGGGCGAAACACCGACCGCACGCCCGGGAAACCTGCGTCTTTGAGAGTTCCCCTCGTCGGATTCCGACCACGGGACCAGCCCGGGTCGGCGAGGGGAGAGTGATCATGCCGCAAGTCAGCGCAGGGGACACCGCCTGGGTCCTCGCCAGCGCAGCACTCGTGCTGCTCATGACACCAGGCCTGGCGTTCTTCTACGGCGGCATGGTCCGCGCGAAGAGCGTCCTCAACATGATGATGATGAGTTTCGGGGCTCTCGGCCTGATCAGCGTGCTGTGGGTCCTGTACGGCTTCTCGATGGCGTTCGGCAACTCCAAGGGCGGCTTCGTCGGGGACCCGTTCCAGTACCTGGGGCTCAAGGGCACGATGAGCCCGTCGTCGGTGATCCTGCAGGCCGTAGACAGCGCGGGGAAGGCGATCCCGGGCACGGGCATCCCGATCCTGGCGTTCGTCGCCTTCCAGGCGGTCTTTGCCATCATCACCGTCGCGCTGATCTCCGGCGCGATCGCGGACCGAACCAAGTTCGGCGCCTGGATGGTCTTCGCGGCGATCTGGGCGACCGTCGTCTACTTCCCGGTGGCGCACTGGGTCTTCGCCTTCAACGGGGTGACCGGTGAGCGGGGCGGTTGGATCGCCAACCAGCTCAAGGCGATCGACTTCGCCGGTGGCACGGCGGTGCACATCAACGCCGGCGCCGCGGGCCTGGCCCTCGCGCTGGTGCTCGGCAAGCGGATCGGCTTCGCCAAGGACCCGATGCGCCCGCACAACCTCACCCTGGTGATGCTCGGGGCCGGGCTGCTGTGGTTCGGCTGGTTCGGCTTCAACGCCGGCTCGGCTCTCGGCGCGAACAACACGGCCGCGGTCACCTGGGTCAACACGATGGTCGCCACGGCGGCCGCCTCGCTGGCATGGCTCGCGACCGAGAAGATCCGGGACGGGCACCCGACGTCGCTCGGCGCGGCGTCGGGTGTGGTGGCCGGCCTGGTCGCGATCACGCCGTCCTGCTCGTCGGTGAGCCCGCTCGGGGCGATCGCGGTCGGCGCCATCGCCGGTGTTGTGTGCGCCCTGGCGATCGGCCTGAAGTACAAGCTCGGCTACGACGACTCGCTCGACGTGGTCGGCGTGCACCTGGTCGGCGGCATCGTCGGCACCCTGCTCATCGGCTTCCTGGCCACCGACGCGGCCCCGGCCGGCGTCAACGGCCTGTTCTACGGAGGCGGCTTGAACCAGCTGTGGCGGCAGGCCGTCGCGGCGGGCGCGGTGCTGGTGTACTCCTTCGTGCTGGCCTACATCATCGGCCTGGCGATCGACAAGACCATGGGCTTCCGGGTCAGCAAGGACGACGAGGTGCAGGGCGTCGACCTCACCGTCCACGCGGAGACCGCCTACGACTTCGGCAGCATGGGCGGCGGCAGCGGGTTCCGGCCGCTCGTCGGCGCCGCGGCCCCGTCGTCCGCGGGAGGGACCACGACCCTTCCCGACACTGACACCGAGAGGGTGGACGCATGAAGCTCGTCACGGCGGTCATCAAGCCGTTCAAGCTGGACGACGTGAAGTCGGCGCTCGAGTCCTTCGGGGCGCACGGGATGACCGTGTCCGAGGCGTCCGGCTACGGCCGGCAGCGCGGCCACACCGAGGTCTACCGGGGGGCGGAGTACACCGTCGACCTGGTGCCGAAGGTGCGGCTGGAGATCCTGGTCGACGACGGGGACGTCGACGACGTCATCGAGGTGATCGTCAAGAGCGCGCAGACCGGACGGATCGGCGACGGGAAGGTGTGGGCCATTCCGGTCGACTCCGTCGTCCGGGTCCGCACCGGCGAGCGCGGCGTCGAGGCGCTCTAGCGTCCATGGCGATCGAGACCGGGGGAGAGGTCGGGGCGCCAAGGGGGGCCGACCCATTCGACCCGGCGGCGTACGTTCAGGCGCGCGCCGAGCTGGTGGCCCGGCCCGGGATTCCCGGGCCGGGCCACCGGCACGACCTGGCCGAGCTGACCGACCGCTGGCTGGCCGGGCTGTACGCGGCGGCCGAGCCGCCGCCCGGCACCGCGCTCGTCGCGGTCGGCGGGTACGGCCGGGCGGAGCTGGCGCCGGGCAGCGACCTGGACGTCGTCCTGCTGCGTGCCACCGAGGTCCCGGTGGAGGCGGCGGCCGAGGTCGCGGACCGGATCTGGTACCCGATCTGGGACTCGGGGGTGCGGCTGGACCACGCTGTGCGCACTGTGCCCGAGGCCCGGCGGGTGGCCAGCGAAGACCTTCGCGCGGTGCTCGGCATGCTCGATCTGCGGCACCTGGCCGGGGACGCCGAGCTGACCACCGGACTGCGCCAGGCCGTGCTGGCCGACTGGCGGGCGTTCGCGGCCCGTCGGCTGCCGGACCTGCTGGCCGGGGCACGGGAGCGAGCCGAGCGCTCCGGCGACGTCGCGTTCTCCCTCGAGCCGGACCTCAAGGACTCCCACGGCGGGCTGCGGGACCTCACCGCGCTGCGGGCCGTCGCGGCGTCCTGGGTGGCCGACACCCCGCACGAGGGGTTGTCGGACGCGCGGCGCACGCTGCTGGACGCGCGGGACGCGCTGCACCGCACCACCGGGCGGCCCTCGGACAAGCTGGTCCTGCAGGAGCAGGACGCCGTGGCCCGCGCCCTGGGCCTGCTGGACGGCGACCTGCTGCTGCGCGAGGTCGCGGCGGCCGGCCGCAGCATCGCCTACGCCCTCGACGTGACGGCGCACCGGGTCGAGCGGGCCCTGGCCAGCCGCGGCAGCCGGTTCGCCCGGTTCGGCACCCACCGGGTCGGGGAGCGGGCGCCGCTCGCCGACGGCGTGGTCGAGCAGGACGGCGAGGCCGTGCTGGCGCGTGACGTCCGCCCCGGCGAGGACCCCACCCTGGTGCTGCGCGCTGCCGCTGCGGCTGGGCAGTACGGCCTGCGCCT
>DATCDE010000159.1 GCA_036510875.1 Actinomycetes bacterium | reverse complement strand
GCCGTGCCCATGACCGTGCGGACGTTGTGCTGGCTGAACACCCGCTCCACCGCCAGCACGTCCGGCTGGTAGAGGTCCAGCCACTCCTCGACCGCCCGCTCGATGGCGACCAGCCGAACGCCGAGGTCGTCGTCCGGATGGGTCCGGATCACGTTGACCGCGACCAACGTCACCGGCCGCCCCGGTACTCCGTCGACCACGCCCAGACCGCAGCGGGTCAGGCCAGGGTCCACCCCGAACACGCGCACCAGCAAACCTCCCGATCCGAACAGGTGTTCGGATACTAACCCGCGCGGGTAGGCTGCTCCGGGAGGACGCGCCGCAGACCGGTCGCTGGGCGAGCCGTCGCTGCCGTCAGCGCCGCGCCGTCGGCCTCGCCCGGTGCGCCCGCGCCTCGTACTCGGCCGCGAAGAACGCCGCCTTGGCCTCCGGCTCCTGGTCGAGAGCCCGGCGCAACTCGAACGCAACGGTCATCCCCGCGCGCTCGAGGTCATCCCATTCAGAGATGTGCATACTTATACGGTAGCCGTTCCGATCACTGCGCGGACAGGGCCGTTCGGCACCGGTCAGTCGAACGCACCGAGCCGGTGCGCCAGCGCCGCGGCCTCTCCCCGGGTGTCGACCCCTAGCTTGGCCAGGACGTTGGACACGTGCACGCTCGCCGTCTTGGTGCTGATGAACAGCCGCTCGCCGATCTGCCGGTTGGACAGCCCGCCCCGGCGAGCCCGGCGACCTGCGCGGCGCCCCGCTGCCGGATCAGGTCACGCAGCGCCGCCACGAACGGCCCGAAGGCCATGCCGTCGCCGCCGAGGTCGATGCAGCCACCGACGAGGAGCTGGGCGCCGGCCGCGCTCGCCCGCTGGCCGAGCTCCTCCACCAGGCGGCTCTTGCCACCCCTACCTCGCCGCCGAGGACGACGACCACCGGCTCACCCGCTGCAGCGCCGTCCAGCGCCTGTTGCAGGCGGGCGAGCTCGGCGTCGCGGCCCACGAAGACGGGGCTGAGCAGGCTCGGCGGCATGGTTCCGAGGATGCCACCTGGCACCGACGCTTCAGCCGTGGAGGCGGTCACAGCCAGCCGCGAAGCCGCTGCCCCGCCGGGCCGACCGGGCTGCCTGGGATAGCTCGCGCTCCCGCGCCTTGATCAGCTGGATGGTGGTCCAGTAGTTGTTCATGGTCACTCCCTGGGTCAGGTCTTGCCGTGACTCCAGGGTTGAGCTGAGGGGGCGGGTCGCGGATCGGTCGACTGCCCAGGGCTGGCCGGCTGGCTACCTCAGATCTCGGCCGGACCGCCTTAGTTCCGCGGCGTCCGACCTCAGCGGGTGGTCAGCCGACGGCTTCCATGACCTCGTCGGAGACGTCGAAGTTGGCCCACACGTTCTGCACGTCGTCGCTGTCCTCGAGGGCGTCGATGAGCCGGAACACCTTGGCCGCGCCGTCCTCGTCGAGCGGGACGGACACGCTCGGCAGGAACGACGCCTCGGCCGACTCGTAGTCGATGCCGGCAGCCTGCAGCGCGGTGCGGACGGCGACCATGTCCCCGGCCTCGCTGACCACCTCGAACGACTCGCCCAGGTCGTTGACCTCCTCGGCCCCAGCGTCGAGCACCGCCCCCAAGACGTCGTCCTCGGTCATCGACTCGGTCTTCGGCACGATCACCACGCCCTTGCGGGTGAACAGGTAGGCCACCGACCCCGGGTCGGCCATCGAGCCGCCGTTGCGGGTCATCGCCACCCGGACTTCCGAGGCCGCCCGGTTACGGTTGTCGGTGAGGCACTCCACCAGAAACGCCACGCCGTTCGGGCCGTACCCCTCGTACATGATCGTCTGCCAGTCGGCACCCCCGGCCTCCGCGCCGGAGCCACGTTTGACCGCACGGTCGATGTTGTCCGCCGGCACCGAGGTCTTGCGGGCCTTCTGGATGGCGTCGTACAGGGTCGGGTTGCCCTCCGGGTCACCGCCTCCCGTGCGGGCCGCGACCTCGATGTTCTTGATCAGCTTGGCGAACAGCTTGCCGCGCTTGGCATCGATCGCTGCCTTCTTGTGCTTCGTGGTGGCCCACTTGGAGTGGCCGCTCATGCCTGATCTCTCCCACGGTCGGTGAGCATCGAAACGAAGTACGCGTGCACCCGAGGGTCCCCGGTGAGCTCGGGGTGGAACGAGGTCGCGAGCAGGTGCTCCTGACGTACGGCCACGATCCTACCGGCGGCCGGCCCGGCGGCGACGGTCGCGAGGACGTGCACCTGCTCCCCCACCGACTCCACCCACGGTGCCCGGATGAACACCGCGTGCAGCGGCCCGCCGTCGACGCCCTCGACGTCGAGGTCCGACTCGAACGAGTCGACCTGCCGGCCGAACGCGTTCCGCCGCACCGTCATGGCGATTCCGCCGATGGTCTGCTGGTCCGGGCGACCGTCCAGGACGGTGTCCGCCAGCATGATCATCCCGGCGCAGGAGCCGTAGGCCGGCAGCCCCGACCGGACCAGCGCGCGCAGCGGCTCGAGCACCTCGAAGGCCACCGCGAGCTTCGACATCGTGGTCGACTCCCCGCCGGGCAGCACCAGGCCGTCCAGGTCGGTCAGCTCGCTGGGACGACGGACCGGACGGCCCCGCGCGCCCACTGACTCGAGCGCCAGCAGGTGCTCGCGAACGTCGCCCTGAAGGGCGAGGACGCCGACGAGCGGCGCGCTCACCAGCCGCGCTCGGCCAGCCGATGCGGCTGCGGGATCTCCTCGACGTTGATGCCCACCATGGCCTCGCCGAGCCCCCGGGACACCTTCGCCAGCATGTCCGGGTCGTCGAAGAAGGTGGTCGCCTTGACGATCGCCTCGGCCCGCAGAGCCGGGTTGCCGGACTTGAAGATGCCGGAGCCCACGAAGACACCCTCGGCGCCCAGCTGCATCATCATCGCGGCGTCGGCGGGAGTGGCGATGCCGCCGGCGGTGAACAGCACGACGGGCAGCTTGCCCGCGGCCGCGACCTCCTTGACCAGCTCGAACGGAGCCTGCAGCTCCTTGGCCGCGACGTACAGCTCGTCCTCCGGCAGACCGACCAGCCGACGCAGCTCGGCCCGGATGGTGCGCATGTGGGTGACCGCGTTCGACACGTCCCCGGTGCCGGCCTCGCCCTTGGAGCGGATCATGGCGGCGCCCTCGTTGATCCGGCGCAGCGCCTCACCGAGGTTGGTGGCCCCGCAGACGAAGGGCACCGTGAACTGCCACTTGTCGATGTGGTTGGCGTAGTCCGCGGGGGTCAGCACCTCGGACTCGTCCACGTAGTCGACGCCGAGAGCCTGCAGCACCTGCGCCTCGACGAAGTGCCCGATCCGGGCCTTGGCCATCACCGGGATGGAGACCGCCTCGATGATCCCGTCGATCATGTCGGGGTCGCTCATCCGGGAGACGCCGCCCTGGGCCCGGATGTCGGCCGGCACCCGCTCGAGCGCCATGACCGCGACCGCACCGGCGTCCTCGGCGATCTTTGCCTGGTCCGGCGTGACGACGTCCATGATGACGCCGCCCTTGAGCATCTCGGCCATGCCGCGCTTGACCCGCGCGGTGCCGATCTCGGGGCTGGCGGGCTGCTTGCTGTCGGGCTGGGTCGGGCTGGACACGGCGGACCTCACGGGAGGATCGGTGCGGGCAGGGTACGCCCCCATGGTACGGGGGCCGGACGCGGTTGCCCTACTGCTCAGCCGGCGGATGCCGACGCGGAGGGAGCGACCGCGGACGGCTTCGGGACCGGCGTCACCGTCGCGGGCCGGGTGCTTTTGACCAGCGCCACCCACACCTGGCCCGGCGCCAGCGGGAAGTCCTGCCCGGCCACCGTGTAGTGCGTGCCCGACTCGGCACTCGGCCGGGACCAGGTCACGCTGTACGCCCGGCCGTTGCGCAGCACGAGGGCCGGGCCGGACCCGATGGTCTGCGACATGGGCGTG
This sequence comes from Actinomycetes bacterium, assembly GCA_036510875.1. Taxonomy (NCBI): domain Bacteria; kingdom Bacillati; phylum Actinomycetota; class Actinomycetes; species Actinomycetes bacterium. The sequence continues at coordinate 975 of DATCDE010000159.1, read as the reverse complement.
TTGCCGTTCCAGTGGTCGTGGTAGATCGACGGCACCACCTGGACGGACTGGATGATCACCGTGGTGCCACCGAGCACGCCGCCCTCGGTGGCCCGGGCCGGGGTGCCGTCCAGGGCGACCAGCCAGCGATTGGAGGCGGCGTCCCAGGTGAACGCCATCCGGGCGCTCGGGTAGTTGGCGACCACCCGGATGACCGGCTGCCCGCCGGCCGGCACGTCGGAGGCGAACCGGAACCCCACGTCCCGCGCGACCGCAGCCTGCGGGGCCCGGGCCAGCAGCTTCTGCCCGTTGCCGAAGAAGTCGTACGGAGCCTGACGGCCGGACTGCCGCCAGTAGCCGAAGGCGCCGCGGTCGCCGCTGACGTCGTACAGGTTCGCGCTGGCGATCACCGGACGTAGCTTGGTCTGCGCCCCGGAGTAGGCGAAGGCCACCTTTCCGTACTGGGCCAGCAGATCGATGTCGGTGATCCGGGCGCTGCGGATCGGCCCGATGGCCGTGGGGATCTCGCTGGAGTAGATCGCGGCGTACCGGGTCAGCCCGCCCTCCACCTCCTCCACGTAGACCACGTCGGCCTGCTGCAGGCCCGAGTGCGGGTTCGCGAACGCAGTGTTGTCGAGCTTCACCGCGAGCACCGGTCCGTCCTTGGCTCCCGCCCGGCCCGACAGCAGCGACCGCTGCACCTCGGTGGGCGTGGGCGACGGAGTCGGTGACTCGCTGGGGCTGCTCGTGCTGGGCTGGGCCACCGGGCCGCCGGACGTCCCTGCGGAGCAGGCGGCCAGGGCGAGCACGAGCACCGGCCCCACGGCGGCGGAGAGCAGACGGGCACGGGGACGTGCGGAACCCAGGATCACCCCGCGAGGGTAAGTCGGCCGGTCAGGCGGGCGTGCTCAGGCACGCCGGGGGACGGTCGTCGCACTCGAAAGTGACCGGGAGCGGCGCCCGCCCGGCCAGGTGCAGGTACCGCACCAGCCGGTG
>DATCDE010000158.1 GCA_036510875.1 Actinomycetes bacterium | reverse complement strand
CCAACTTGCGGGTCCCGTTCGACAACAACCAAGCCGAACGAGACATCCGCATGGTCAAGCTCCAGCAGAAGATCTCCGGCGGCTGGCGCTCCGACACCGGCGCCGAGGCCTTCCTCGACGTCCGGTCCCACCTGTCCGCCGCCCGCACACACGGCCACAGCGCCATGGTCGTACTCCGCGACCTGTTCACCGGTCAGCCCTGGATCCCCGCGATCGGCGCGAGCCCATAGCCGTCGGCACCTAAACAGTTACCCCCGACCGAGAAAACGGACAATGAACCCACTCGAGGAAGAGCTGGTCGACGCCCCGGAAGTACGTGAGGGCGCGTACGGAACACGAGTTGTCGCGGTGGAGCCGGGGGCCGCCGAGTTCATCCCGCTGGAGGAGCGCCATGGGCGTCCCCATCAGCTGTTCTGGACCTGGACGTCGCCGAACTTCGAGTTCGCAACCGTCTTCGTCGGCGTCCTCGCGGTGGCCGTCTTCGGCCTGAACCTGCCCCAGGCGGTCGCGGCGATCGTTCTCGGCACCCTGCTGGGCTCGCTCACCCACGGCGTGCTCTCCGCGCGCGGCCCCGCCTTCGGGGTGCCGCAGATGGTGCTGTCCCGCATCTCGTTCGGCTACCGCGGCAACATCCTCCCCGCGGGTCTCAACGCGGTCGTCGCCGGTATCGGCTGGTTCGCGGTCAACAGCGTCAGCGGGGCCTTCGCGCTCAGCAGCCTGACCCACTGGTCGGACAAGCTCTGCCTGGTGATCATCGTGGCCATCCAGATGGCGGCGGCCTTCTTCGGCCATAACCTGGTGCACGCCTACGAGCGCTACGCGTTCCCGTTCCTCGCCGTCGTCTTCGTCATCGCCTCGGTGATCGTGCTGTCCAAGGCACAGCCGGGCGCGGTGCACGCCAGCGGCGGGATCGGTGGCTTCCTGCTGACCGTCGGCGCGACGTTCGGCTACGCCGCCGGCTGGAACCCCTACGCCAGTGACTACACCCGCTACTTCCCGCCGCACACCTCCCGCAGGGCCACCGGGCTGTGGGCCGGTGCCGGCATCGCCATCTCCTGCATCCTGCTCGAGACCGTCGGGGCCGCGGCCGCGACGATCCCCGGCGCGAACTGGGCCAACCCGACCACGGCGTTCACCCACGACCTGCCGTCCTTCGTCGCCGACCTGACCCTGTTGGCGATCGCCCTCGGAGCCATCGCGGCCAACGTGCTGAACATCTACTCGGGGGCGCTCAGCTTCACCACCTTGGGCATCAAGCTCCCAGTTCGGGCCAGCCGCGCGGTCGTCGCCGTGGTCTTCGCCATGGCCGGGTTCGTCGTCGCGCTGAGCGGGCTGCACGACGCCGGCTCGAAGTACGAGAACTTCCTGCTCGTCATCGCGTACTGGATCGGGCCCTGGCTGGCCGTCTTCCTGACCGACCAGCTGCTCCGCCGCGGGCACCACGTCGGCGACCTGCTGTTCGACCACCGGCACCGCAACTGGGCCGGCCCGGTGGCCATGGCGGTCGGGATGGTCGTGTCGATCTGGCTGTTCAGCAACCAGACCGAGTACGTCGGCTGGGTCCCCAAGCACTACCCCTCGGTCGGTGACCCGACCTTCGAGGTGGGCTTCGTCATCTCCGCCCTGCTCTACGCGATCTTGTTCCAGCCGAGTCGGGCCCGGTCGGCGGCGGAACCGGCCACGGTGCAGGCATGAGCGCCACCGTGGACGACCTGCAGCACCTCCGGCTGGCCATCGAGGAGGCTCGTCGGGGCCGCTCCGAAGGGGGGATCCCGATCGGCGCGACCCTCGTGGCCGACGGCGTCGTGCTCGGCTCGGGCCACAACCAGCGGGTGCAGCTGGGCAGCGCCATCCGGCACGGGGAGACCCACGCCCTGGAGAACGCCGGGCGGCTGCCGGCCACGGCCTACCGGCGCTCGACCATGTACACGACGCTGTCGCCGTGCGACATGTGCACCGGGGCGATCCTGCTCTACGACATCCCGCGGGTGGTCATCGGCGAGAACCGCACCTTCATGGGCGCCGAAGACCTGCTGCGCTCACGCGGGGTCGAGGTCGTCGTCATCGACTCCGACGAGTGCACCGCGATGATGGCCGAGTTCATCGAGGCCGAGCCGGCGCTGTGGAACGAGGACATCGGCGAGCCCGGCTGATGCCAGGACGACGGAGTAGATCGCCCGAGGAAGGCGGTGGCAAGATCGCCGACGTGCCCGCTGCCAGCCTCCCCTCGACGATCGTTGCCGCGTCCTGCCAGCTCGAGCTGGCCATCGGCCAGGTCGACGCCAACCGGGCGGCAGCCGCGGCTGCGGTCCGCAGCGCCGCCGACGCCGGGGCCCAGCTGGTGGTACTCCCCGAGCTGACCCCCAGCGGGTACGTGTTCGAGTCGCTGGCCGAGGCCGTCGCCCTGGCCGAACCGCTCGACGGGCCCACCGTCCGGTCCTGGTCCCGGCTGGCGGCCGAGCTCGACCTCGTCGTCGTCGGCGGGATCTGCGAGGCACCCCCGGACGGCCG
>DATCDE010000157.1 GCA_036510875.1 Actinomycetes bacterium | reverse complement strand
AGCGCTCCTCCTCGGCGCCGCGGGTGACCGGTGCGAGCACCGTGTAGTAGGGCGCCGGCCCGTCGGGGTAGACGTGGCTGAACCGGCAGCTCACTCGACAGGGCTCACCGAGTGCGGCACGGGTGGCGCCGACCACGGAGGCGTGGAAGCTGGGGAACTGGTCCCAGGCAGCCCACGGACCACGTCCAGGTTAGGTCACAGGCCCCGTCCGGTCGGAGTCGGGTGAGCGACCAGGCCAGGCCGACAGATCAATAGAAAGGCAGCCCCGAAGGACGTCAGCCGGAAGAGTCGAGTCAGGCAGGACTTCCGAAGATCATGAGCACACGCCAGGCGGGTAGCAGGGACGACCTGAACCGCGGGCTGATGTGCGACTGCTCACGGGTTCGCCACTCATGGGGGCAGCACGACCGTGAATCAGACAGGTGCCACCTGGCATGTCTGCAAGTAGTGTCAGCGATGGGGGACGACTCGAATCCCAGAACCTGCGTCTAGGAGCAAGGGAGCGTGTGCGATGACGGAACCAAGCACGGCAATGGCGAGCAGCAGTCCGCCTGCGCCTGGTGGAAAGGTCAGCCCGGCACCGCGGACCACACTGCACGATGACGCGGGGAAGATCAGCGTCGCGCAGAGCGTGGTGCAAAAGATCGCCGGGGTGGCATGCCGTGAGATCAGCGGCGTGCATGCGATGGGTACCAGCGGGTCCCGCGCGTTCGGCGCGGTCCGGGAGCGGATCCCGGGAAGTTCCGGACCGAACATCGCCCAGGGTGTTGGCGTTGAGGTTGGTGAGACGCAGGCCGCGATCGACTTGGACATCGTGGTCGAGTACGGCGTGGGCATCGGCGACTTGGGTAGGAGTATCCAGCGCAACGTCAAACAGGCGGTGGAACGGATGACCGGCCTGGAGGTCGTCGAGGTCAACGTCAACATCGACGACGTGTACCTCCCCCAAGATGAGCAGGAAGCCCAGTCCCGCGTGTCATGACGACCCCGGCGCCCTCGCGGGCGGTGGTGGACGGCGTCGATGTTGACGCCGTGGCGGCGGCCGTTCGAGGCTGCCGCTCCGTGGATGATCTTGACGCTGGGCTGTTAGGCAGCGCCGCGACGTATCTGCCCGGGCGGAGGATCCAAGGGATCAGTGTCGGGGAGGAGCGGGTAGCGATCCAGGTTCGGGGTCGCTGGGGCGCCTCGGTTCACGAGATGTCCACCGAAATCCGTGCTGCGCTGGCCCCGCTGGTGGCTGGGCGGAAGATCGACGTCACGATCAGCGACATTGCTGACCCACCGGGCCTGAGTCCAGGTGACTTCAACCCTGGAGGAGCCTAGGAGCCGTGCCGGGAGCCGGCCAGGCGTGGAGAGGGAGGCGACCGGAGGGGGTTGGGGCGAATGGACGAGCGACAAGAACGCGAACGGGCCGCGCGGCGGCAGTTCATCCGAACCCATCATCCGGATGTCGGAGGAGACTCTGCTCATTTCGTTGCGGGTCTGCAACGGTGGAAGGACACGCAAGATCTCGAAGCGCCCGCACGGGTGGTGGCTGTTTCGACCAGGGCGTGGCCGAGACGCTTGGTTGGGGGCGTCCGCCGCGCGATGCGTGAGCGCAATCGACGGCTACGGGTGCGCTGAAGTCAAAGAGCCGGGTCGCTGGAGCAACTCTGGAAGAAGGTGAGACCGCATGAACCGCACAACGATCGGCACGATGACCGGGCTGATCCTTGGCCTGGCGCTGGCCTTCGGGAGTTTCGGTCAGATGCTCATTGTGGCCCTGTTTGGCCTGATCGGTTTCGTTGTGGCGAAGGTCCTCGACGGTGACCTCGATCTCAGTCGCTACCTCTCCGGTGGGCGTAGCGGTCGATGACCACCCCCAGCGGCTTGCCCCCAGAGTCCACTGCTGGCGCGCCGGGCGCGGTTGACTCGGTCGGACCGACTGACCTCGGGATGATCACCATCCAGGACACGGTGGCGGCGAAGATTGCCGCGCGCGCCGCTGTCGAGATCGCGGACGCCGGCGCCGCTGCCCCTCGGGTCCTGGGGCGAACGATGCCCGGGACCAAGATGCTCGGCGTCCGGGAAACCAGCCTGACCGATCTGCCGAAGACCACAGCGCGGCTGCAGCACGGGGTGGCGTTCATCGGGGTGACCCTCAGCGTGCGATGGCCAGCGTCGATCCCAGCCGTGACGTCCGCCGTGCGTCAACATGTTCGCGATCGGGTGGGCGACCTGACCGGTCTGCCGGTGGCCGAGGTCACCATCAAGGTCAGCGACCTCGTCACTCAACTCGCCGCGCCACCGCGCGTGCACTGAAGCGAAGGACTGGCCGTGAAGCAAGTCAACCGCGTGCTTGGTGCCTTGCTCAGCCTGGGCCTCCTGCTCGGCGGGCTGCTGGTGGTTGTAGAGGTGATCGCCTTCCGGGTCAGCGGAACGCCAGCGATCGTGGACTGGCGCGCCGGATATGACTGGGCCGGGCGGCACGCCTGGCAGGACGGCACCGTTCGAACGAGCTGCGCTCTCCTCATCCTTGTCGGCCTGCTCCTACTCGCGCTGGAGCTCAAGCCCCAGCGCCCCAGCCGGCTGCGGGTGGCCTCGGACCTCACCGACGCCGCGTACACCCGACGCGGGGTGGCCGCATTCGTTCGCACCGCAGTCGGTGAGGTGGAGGGCATCGAGCGCCCCCAGGTGAAGGTCCGCCGGCGCGCCGTGCGGGTCTCGGCGCGGACCTCCGGACTCAAGATCCACCCCGCTGAAGCCCTGCGTGACCAGGCCCTACAGAGAGCGCAGTCCCGGCTCAACGAGCTCGAGCTGACCCCTGCCCCTGACCTCGAGGTGCGCGTCAAGCCCGGGAGAGGCTGATGCACGCCGACCGGACCAACCGCATCATGCTCACGCTGTTCGCGCTGGTCCTCCTTGCGGTCGGGACCATCGGTGCGCTGGCGGGCTTCGGCGCGTTCGGCCAGGACACAGCGAAGGCAACGCTGCTATCCGACCGAGTCAGGGCCTACTTCGGCGAACACGGGGGCTGGCTGTGGGTGGTCATCGCCGCGGCGGCGGCGCTCATCGCACTGCTCGCACTGTGGTGGCTCATCGCGCTGCTGTTCACCACCGACCGGATCGGGGACATCACCCTGGCCGGGGACCGCTCCGCGGGGCGTACCACCATCGCCAGTGGCGCCCTGACACACGCCGTCACGGAGGAAATCGAGACCTACCCGGGCATACGAGAGGCTCGCACCCGGCTGATCGGTCATGCCGCCAGCCCACGACTGGTGATCATCGCGACCCTCGAGCAGGGCGCAGACCTGGCTTCCCTTCGCCGCCGGATCGAGACCCAGGCTGCCAGCCACGCCCGCCAAGCCCTAGACAACCCAGCACTGCCAGTCCAGCTCGACCTCACCGTCAGTGACCGGCAGCACCGCCGCGTCTCCTGATCCGCCAGCGGTTGGGCCCTGTTGCCCTTGCTGTATCGGGTTGCCCCGCACCACCACCCGCCGCGACGTCGACGCCGACAACCATCTCGGAGCGCCGCCAGGAACCGAAGCCGAACAGCTTCACCAAAGCCAGCGCCTGGCTCATCTTGACCCGCATCTTCGTGGACCCCGCGGCCGTAGCCTCGACCAGCTACAACCGGGCACCATCGCCGAGGGCGAGGAACTTTGCCTCGGCCGCGTTCTTGGGCTTCGGGGTCCTCTCGAGCGCACCGGCCGGCGGTCGATCAGCTGCGGTCGCGCAGCGGTTCGGTCGAGCCGGCCAGCAGCATCCCTCTTCTCCGCGTAGTGCTTCACGGTGTGGTGCGAGCAGCCAGCCAACTCGCCGGCATCGCGAAACGACCGGGTCAGGTCGTAGGCATCCAGAATGTTCGTGATCTCCTCGGCAGACTTCACGGTGTCCCTTCCTCGGGTGACGGGTGCTTCAGCACCCCCAAGCGCACCCGAGGAAGGGGCCTCAACCGCGAAACGCGGCCAGGCAGACGACGTCGTGTCGGGCAGATCCCATGACCATCAGCGGGCACATTTCATGACCGCCAACGGGCAGCTTCGTGCCCGTCTCCGGGCAGTCTCTCGTGGCCGCCGACAGAGCACCCTCACCTCGGCAGGTGCCTACTGGATGTACAGCGATGGCAGACTCGAGAGGTCCGAGGACTGTCCGGGTGAATGAGGCCCCGGTCCGGCGGTAGGAGCAAATGGGAGCCGGTGACCCGCAGGCGTGTGCTGCTCGCGGTGGGTGCCGTCGGTGCCCTGGGGGCCGGGCTGGGGGTGGTCAACCGAGGCGCCGAGCACCGAATTGGTCGCCCTCCGCGCCGTCCAGCTGCCGCTGGAGGTGTGCCCGCAGAAGCGATTGACGTCGCGATCACGGCAAACCACGGTGCGATGCTGCGCGGCTGGCTGCGCGAGGCGCCGACCGGGCGACCGGGCGAGGCCCGGCCTCCCGGGGCGGCGGCGCTGGTGGTGCACGGCTGGGGTGGCAGTGCCACCGACATGCTGCCGGTGTCCGAGCCGCTGCTGGACGCCGGGTTGCACGTGCTGTTGCTGGACACTTTCGGCCACAGCCGCAGCGACGACACCGACGTCACCTCGATGCCTGCGTTCGCCGAGGACGTCCGCGCGGCGCTGGCCTGGCTGCGCACCCAGCCACAGGTCGACCCGGCCCGCGTCGTGCTCGTCGGGCACTCGGTGGGCGCCGGCGCCTGCCTGTTCGTCGCGACCGACGACCCAGCGATTGCCGCTGTGGTGTCGCTGGCCTCGATGGCGGACCGAAGGAGTTCATGGGCCGCAGGCTCCGCCGCCGGCTGCCCGGCCCGCTGGCTGCCCTGGTCCTGCGCTACGTCGAACACACCGTCGGGCACCGGTTCACCGAGTTCGCCCCGATCTACACGGTCGGACGCGTGCACGCGCCGGTTCTGCTGGTTCACGGGCAGCGGGACACCACCGTTCCGCTGTCGGATGCCTACCGACTGCACGCCCAGGCCCCGGAGAACAGCACCCTGGTCGTGCTGCCCGGGGCCGAACACAACAGCGTCGAGGCCCTCGACGGCGCGAAACCAGCCGTGCTGGCCTTTATCAGCACCGCCGGGGTCACCGGGTCTCCCGACCGAGTCGGTGGAGCGAGGTTCCCCGGCAGCGGCGGCGCCGGCCGGTGACCGCCACGACGACACCTCGGCGGCCTGGCTCTGCTGCCTCTTCGGGAGTCTGCGGATATCCAACCACCTCGCTCGCCGCCGGCTAGCTACTTCGACCTGGAAAGCGCTGGCGATGCGTGAGCCTGCCGGGACTGCTCGCCGTTTCCTGCGCTGGTTGTGGGCAGGCTCCGGTCCGGGCTTTTGTGAGGCGGCCAGGGCGCTGATCTTGACCGGGTTGTGGGTCAGG
>DATCDE010000156.1 GCA_036510875.1 Actinomycetes bacterium | reverse complement strand
CCACGTCCGAGGCCGCTCCTGGAGTATCGCCGCACTGAACCTGCTCGGCTCCGTGCTGTTCGGCCTGTCCGCGATCGGCGCCTACCTGGACCCCACCACCAACCAGCTGCTCAGCGCCCGGTGGTCCAACCTCGGGACGCTGGGCGGCGCGCTCTGCTTCCTGGCCGGTGCGGCACTGCTGCTCCCCAGCCGCACCCAAGGCGGCCAGCGAGTCAGTCGACCCGCTCGCCCCACGTGAACCGGACGCCGTTCTCACGCAGGCGCAAGCCGCCGCGGTCGGCTGACCACGGGCCGGTCGACGCTCCGCTCGGCCAGTCATGCCAAGGTGAGCCTCATGGCCAGTCCCACCCCCACGGCCGCCGAGCAGGTCGACCGGCTGCTCGACCGGATCGCCTCCGTCGACGCCGCCGGCCCAACCCTGCGCTCGGTGATCGAGACCAACCCGGATGCCCGGGAGGTCGCCGACGCGCTCGACGAGGAACGCCATGACGGTCGGGTGCGCGGTCCGCTGCACGGCGTCGCGGTCCTGGTGAAGGACAACATCGACACCGCAGACCGCATGCTCACGACCGCGGGGTCCCTGGCACTGACCGCGAACCGTCCGCTCGCCGACGCTCCGGTCGTCGCCCGGCTGCGAGCGGCCGGGCTGGTGCTGCTCGGCAAGACGAACCTCAGCGAGTGGGCCAACCTCCGGTCCCCGCACTCCTCCAGCGGGTGGAGCGCGCGCGGCGGCCAGACCGTCAACCCGTGGGACACCAGCCGCAGCCCGGGCGGTTCGTCGTCCGGCTCCGGGGTTGCCGTGGCCGCGGAGTTGACACCGCTCGCCGTCGGGACCGAGACCGATGGCTCGATCGTGTGCCCCGCCTCACTCAACGGCGTGGTCGGCATCAAGCCGACGGTCGGCCTGCTGCCGGGCGCCGGGATCGTGCCGATCGCGCACAGCCAGGACGCCGCGGGCCCGATGGCCCGCAGCGTGCATGACGCCGCGGCCCTGCTCGAGGTGCTCTCCGGCCGGTCCGGTTTCGTCGATGCGTGCACCGTCGAGGCGGCAGCCGAGGGCCTGAACGGCTTCCGCATCGGTGTCGCGCGGGCGTCCTTCGGCGCGCACGTCGGGACCGACGCGGTCGCCGAGCGCGCCCTGGGGCTGCTGTCCGCCGCTGGCGCGACCCTTGTAGACCCCGCGGACCTGCCCACCTTCCCGTCGTACGACGCCGGGGACGACGAGCTCACCGTGCTGCTGCACGAGCTCAAGCAGGACCTGTCCGCCTACCTGGCCGGTCGTCCGGAAGGCACGCCACGCGACCTCGCCGAGCTGATCGCGTTCAACCAGGTCAACGCGGGCACCGAGCTGGCCTGGTTCGGCCAGGAGTTCTTCGAGCAGGCCGAGCGGCTGGGAGGGCTCGACGACCCGGCCTACCTGACCGCCCTCGAGCGGGGCCGGCGCCGGGCCGGCGCCGAAGGCATCGACGCGGCGGTGGCCCAGCATGCTCTGCAAGCGTTCGTGGCGCCCGCCTACTCCCCCGCCTGGAAGATCGACCAGGTCAACGGCGACCAGATGACCGGCGGCCAGGTCACCACGCTGCCCGCGATCGCCGGCTACCCGCTGCTGTCCGTGCCCATGGGGCTCGTCCACGGCCTGCCGGTCGGTCTCGCCGTGTTCGGCCCGGCCGGCAGCGAGGCGGTCCTGATCCGCATCGCTCACGTCGTGGAGCAACGGCTCGGTCTGGTCCGCGACGGCGCGCTGGTCCCCCCCATCTGACCCCCCGGACGACCTCAAGTGGGCCGCCGGACCTGTCGAAGGCTGCCCGGTGGGAGTCTTCTCAGTCGCCGCCAGCGAGGTCATCCGCCCGGCGGCGATCCTGAACGAGCGGACCGCGGCCGACGTCCTGGCCTGGATGCAGAACAACAGCGTGGATGCCGGGGGCCAGTGGCTGCCGACGGCCTCGCTCTGGCAGCGCTACGACGCCCCCTGGGACGGCGTGGACGACCGCGGTGCCGCCCGGCTGCTCGGCTCGATAGCCGTCGTCTACGGCCAGCCGGGGCGGCACGAGATCACCATCTACAAGGTCACCATCACCCAGCGCGGCGTCGACGACGGCTGGGACGTCGAGCGGGTGTGCGACGAGGCGCTCGCCAGCGTCGGGCTCAGCCTCGCCACCGTGCCGCGCGCCCAGCTCTACCCGCCGCCTGCCCGCGACCCCTTCCACGTCGCCCCGCACTCGTAGCACCGGATAACATCAAGCCGGCTAGGGACGAATCACCCCGGCTTGGCGCGCCGACTTGTGGATCGCCTTCCAGCGCGCCTTCTCGGCCAGCCGGATCCTGGCATCCGCGCGACCCGCCATCCAACGGGCCTCGCGCCCCAGCTTGCGCCAGGACTCCAGGCGTCGAACCGGTAGCTCGCCCTCGTCGACTGCCTGGAGCACCGCACAGCCGGGCTCCGTGGCGTGCGAGCAGTCGCTGAAGCGGCAGTGCGCGGCCAGCGCCTCGATGTCCTGGAAGACCTGCTCGAGCCCCTCCTCGACGTCCATGAGACCAACCCCACGGAGGCCGGGGGTGTCGATGAGCAGGCCAGCGCCCGGCAGGGCCACCAGCTCACGGCGGACCGTGGTGTGACGGCCCTTCCCGGCCTGCCCGATGTCGAACACGGCCTGCCGGTCCGTGCCAAGCAGCGCGTTCACCAGGGTCGACTTGCCGACCCCCGACTGCCCCAGCAGCGCCAGCGTCCGGTCGGGGTCAGCGAGGTCCGCGACCTCCGACATCCCCTCCCCCGTGACCGCGCTCACGACCAGCACCGGCACGCCGGGGGCCGCGCCGGCCACCTCCGCTGCGATGTCGGCCGCGTCGGTCACCAGATCGGCCTTGGTCAGGACGACGGCCGGCTGGGCCCCGCTCTCCCAGGCCAGGGCCAGCAGCCGCTCGATGCGGCCGAGGTCCGGTTCGACCGACAGCGACGCCACCACGACCACCACGTCGACATTGGCGGCGAGGACCTGCCCGTACGACGTCCGCGACGCGGAGGCGCGCACCACCGCCGTCCGACGGGGCAGCAGCCACTCGGCCGTCTCCCGGCGGTCCGGCCAACGCCGGACCAGCGCCCAGTCCCCCGTGCAGGGCCCGGCGACGGGGTCCTCGGCGATCTCCTCGAGCAGGTCGCCGCCGAAGGTCACCCGCAGCACGCCGCCCTCGGCCAGCACGTCGCACGCCGCACGGTCCACCCCGACCACCCGGGCGGGGACCAGGTCCGCTGGGAACGCCGCGGCCGCCTCGGCCCACCGCTCGTCCCAACCGAGGGCCCGCAGCCCCCTCACGTCGTCCACCACGCCTTCGACGGTAGGGCGTCGAACCTTGCCGGTCCACGGGATATCGGCCCCGCCAAGTGGTGTGATCGAGGCATGGCAACGACACACGAGGTCTTCAACCAGGCACCTCCGCTGGAGGGCTATGACGTGTTCGGCGCTGACGCTGCACTGTGCGAGGCGGTGCAGCGCCACGGCAGCGCCGAGTCCGCCGAGCCGCTGGGCGAGCTGGGCCGGCTGGCCGGCTCGGCCCACGCGCAGCGGCTGGGCCGGCTGGCCAACGACAACCCACCGGTCCTGCGCAGCCACGACCGGTACGGCCACCGCATCGACGAGGTCGAGTTCCACCCCGCGTGGCACGAGCTGATGGCCACGGCCACGGCGCACGGGCTGCACGCCGCCCCGTGGGTGTCCGAGCAGAAGGGCGCCCACGTCACCCGGGCGGCCGGCTTCCTCGTCTGGAGCCAAGCCGAGGCCGGTCACGGCTGCCCGGTGTCGATGACCTACGCCGCGGTCCCGGCGCTTCGGGCCGACCCCCGGCTCACCGACGAGTGGGTCCCTCGGCTGGCCCGGCGGGGGTACGACGCCACGCTGGGCGACCCGGCGGCCAAACCAGGCTGCATCGCCGGCATGGCGATGACCGAGAAGCAGGGCGGGTCCGACGTCCGGGCGAACACCACCGTGGCCGAGCCCACCGGGACGGACGGCGAGTACCGGCTCACCGGCCACAAGTGGTTCTGCTCCGCCCCGATGAGCGACGTGTTCCTGACGCTGGCCCAGACCCCCGGCGGGCTGACCTGCTTCGTGCTGCCCCGCGTGCTGCCGGACGGCACCCGCAACACGTTCCGGCTTCAGCGGCTGAAGGACAAGCTGGGCAACCGGTCCAACGCCTCCGCCGAGATCGAGCTGGACGGCACCCTGGCCCGCCGGCTCGGCGACGAGGGCCGCGGGGTGCGGACCATCGTCGAGATGGTGGCCGCGACCCGGCTGGACTGCGTGCTGGGCAGCGCCGCGCTCATGCGGCAGGCGGTGGCGCAGGGCACCCACCACGCGGCCCACCGCCGTGCCTTCGGCCGCCGGCTGGCCGACCAGCCGCTGATGGCCAACGTGCTGGCTGACCTGGCCGTGGAGTCCGAGGCCGCCACCGCGCTGGGCATCCGGCTGGCCGCCGCGGTCGACGACGGCGAGGACGCGTTCCGGCGGCTCGCCGTCCCGGTGGCCAAGTACTGGGTGACCAAGCGGACGCCCGCGCTGGTCGGCGAGGCGCTGGAGTGCCTCGGCGGCAACGGCTACGTCGAGGAGTCCGGAATGCCCCGGCTGTACCGGGAGGCTCCGGTCAACGCGGTGTGGGAGGGGTCCGGCAACGTGGTCGCCCTCGACGTGCTGCGCGCGCTGCAGCGAGAGCCAGCGGCGCTGGACGCCTTCCTGGCCGAGATCGGCCTCGCTCGTGGTGCGGACCGACGGCTGGATCAGGCGGTCACCGACGTGCTGCAGTCTCTGGCCGACCTCGACGACCTCGAGCACCGGGCCCGGCGGCTGGTCGAGCGGATGGCACTGGTCCTCCAGGGCTCCCTGCTGGCCCGCTATGCCCCGCCCGCGGTGGCCGACGCGTTCTGCGCCAGCCGACTCGCCGGCGACGCCGGGATGGGTTTCGGCACGCTCCCGCGGGGTACCGACACGGAGTCGATCGTGGCCAGGGCCACACCGTCGCTCGAGTAGGGGCCAGGCACGAACCGTGCCAGGATCGCACCCGGACCCTTCCCGGAAGGCGGTTTCATGCAGGTGTGGCCCGGAACCCCGTACCCACTCGGCGCGACCTTCGACGGTGCCGGCACGAACTTCGCGCTGTTCTCCGAGGTGGCCACCAGCGTCGAGCTGTGCCTGTTCGACGAGCGCGGACGCGAGCGACGGGTGCCACTCACTGAGCTGGACGGCTTCATCTGGCACAGCTACCTGCCCACCGTGCACCCGGGCCAGCGCTACGGTTTCCGGGTCAGCGGGCCGTACGCGCCCGAGCACGGACACCGCTGCAATCCGGCCAAGTTGCTGCTGGACCCGTACGCCAAGGCCATCGAGGGCCAGCCGGACTGGGACGAGGCGCTGTTCGGCTACCGGTTCACCGACCCGGGCAAGCGCAACCTCAAGAACAGCGGCCGGCACGCCATGAAGTCGGTGGTCATCAACCCGTTCTTCGACTGGCAGGAGGACCGGCACCCGCGCCGGCCGTACCACGAGACGGTCATCTACGAGGCCCACGTCAAGGGGCTGACAATGACCCACCCTGAGCTGCCCCGCGAGATCCGCGGCACCTACTTGGCGCTGGGCCACCCGGTAATGATCGACCACTTCCGCTCCCTCGGGGTGACCGCGGTCGAGCTCATGCCGGTCCACCAGTTCGTCCAGGACCACCACCTGGTCGAACGTGGGCTGTCCAACTACTGGGGCTACAACACCATCGGGTTCTTTGCCCCGCACAACGGCTACGCCGCCTATGGCCAACGCGGCCAACAGGTGCAGGAGTTCAAGGCGATGGTCCGCTCGCTGCACGCGGCGGGCATCGAGGTGATCCTGGACGTCGTCTACAACCACACCGCCGAGGGCAGCGAGATGGGGCCGACGCTGTCCTTCCGCGGCATCGACAACGCGTCGTACTACCGGCTGGTGGACTCCGACCCGCGGTACTACATGGACACCACGGGCACCGGGAACAGCCTGCTCATGCGCAGCCCGCACGTGCTGCAGCTGATCATGGACTCGCTGCGGTACTGGGTCCAGGACATGCACGTCGACGGGTTCCGGTTCGACCTCGCTGCCACCCTGGCCCGCCAGTTCCACGAGGTGGACCGGCTCTCGGCGTTCTTCGACCTGGTCCAGCAGGATCCGGTCGTCTCGCAGGTCAAGCTGATCGCCGAGCCGTGGGACATCGGCGAGGGCGGCTACCAGGTGGGCAACTTCCCGCCGCTGTGGACCGAGTGGAACGGCAAGTTCCGCGACACCGTCCGCGACTTCTGGCGGGGCGAGGCGGCCACGCTGGCCGAGTTCGCCTCCCGGTTCACCGGCTCCAGCGACCTGTACCAGTCCTCCGGTCGCAACCCGTACGCGTCGATCAACTTCGTGACCGCCCACGACGGGTTCACCCTGCACGACCTGGTGTCCTACAACGACAAGCACAACGACGCCAACGGCGAGGAGAACCGGGACGGCGAGAGCCACAACCGGTCCTGGAACTGCGGGGCGGAGGGCGCCACCGACGAGCTGGGCATCCTGGCGCTGCGCGAGAAGCAGAAGCGCAACCTGATGGCCACCCTGTTGCTGTCCCAGGGGATACCCATGCTGTTGCACGGTGACGAGCTGGGTCGCACCCAGGGCGGCAACAACAACGGCTACTGCCAGGACAACCCGGTCAGCTGGGTGGACTGGTCGGACGCCGGCGAGCACTGGGCCAGGCGCGACTTCACCCACCGGTTGGCCAAGCTTCGCCGCGAGCACCCGGTGTTCCGGCGGCGACGGTTCTTCGAGGGGGTCTCCCCGCGAGGCGGCGAGCTCGGCGACATCGCCTGGTTCCGCCCGAGCGGGGAGATCATGACTGATGAGGACTGGAACAACGGCTACGCGAAGTCGCTGGCGGTCTTCCTCAACGGCGACGCCATCTCCAGCCCGGATCTGAGCGGCCGCGCGGTCCGGGACGACTCGTTCCTGCTGCTGTTCAACGCCCACCACGAGGACCTCGAGTTCCAGCTGCCCGGGCCCCGCTACGCGACCTCGTGGCTGCGCGAGTTCGACACCGCGTCGCCGGACGAGGGCGACTCCCCACCCGTGCCCGCGAGCGGCCAGGTGCAGGTTGAGGCCCGCTCGATGCAGCTGTTCCGGCGGCAGCTGTGAGCGACGACGCCGCAGCGACGCCCCACCAGCCGACCCGGTGGCGGCTGCCCTCGCGCGGCCGGCCGCTGCCCACCGCCACCTACCGGCTGCAGCTGCGGTCCGGGTTCGGCTTCGTGCAGGTCGCCGAGCTGGCCGACTATCTGGCAGCGCTGGGCGTCTCGCACGCCTACCTGTCCCCCGTCCTCCAGGCGGTGCCCGGCTCGCCGCACGGCTACGACGTGGTCGACCACAGCCGCCTGTCCGAGGAGCTCGGCGGCGCCCAGGCGTACGACGGCATGGCCGGCCGGCTGGACTCGCTCGGCCTGGGCGTGGTCGCCGACGTCGTGCCCAATCACATGGCGGTGCCCACCCCCGCCTCGCTCAACGTGGTGCTCTGGTCGGTGCTTCGGGACGGTCCGGCGTCCCTCTACGCCGACTGGTTCGACGTCGACTGGGCGGCCCAGCAGAGCGCCCTGCTGCTGCCGGTGCTCGGCCAGCGCATCGGTGACTGCCTGGACGCCGTCGAGATCACCGTGGACCGCGACGGGCCGGAACCGGTCGTCCGGTACCACGAGCACGTGTTCCCCGTCCGGCCCGGTACCGCCGACCTACCACTGCCGCAGCTGCTGGACGAGCAGTTCTACCGGCTGGCGTACTGGCGGGTCGGCGACGAGGAGCTCAACTACCGCCGGTTCTTCGACGTTGACACGCTGGCCGCCGTCCGGGTGGAGAACCCCGCGGTGTTCGCCGAGAGCCACGCGCTGCTGCTGGCGCTGGTCAACGAGGGCAAGCTGGACGGGCTGCGCGTGGACCACCCGGACGGCCTGGCCGACCCCCGCACCTACCTGGAGCGGCTG
The DNA here is from genome assembly GCA_036510875.1 of Actinomycetes bacterium. Classification (NCBI taxonomy): domain Bacteria; kingdom Bacillati; phylum Actinomycetota; class Actinomycetes; species Actinomycetes bacterium. The sequence continues at coordinate 4,652 of DATCDE010000156.1, read as the reverse complement.
GCCGGGGCCACTCGAGGCTCCTGGGTCGTGGTGGAGAAGATCCTGCAGGACGGCGAGGAGCTTCCCGAGGACTGGGACTGCGCCGGGACCACCGGGTACGACGCGCTGCGCCGGGTCGGCGGGCTGTTCGTGGACCCGGCAGGAGCCGCGCCGCTGCGGGCGCTGCACCAGCGGCTGACCGGGCTCCCCGACGACCTGGCCGCCGTCGAGGAGGACGCCAAGCGGCTGGTGGCCACCACCTCGCTGAGTGCCGAGGTCAGCCGTCTGGTCGAGCTGGCGGCCGCTGTCTGCGCCGATGACGTGCGGCTGCGCGACCACACCAGGGCCGGGGTCCGGACGGCGCTGGAGGAGCTCATCGTGGCGCTGCCGGTGTACCGCGCCTACGTCGTCCCCGGGGAGCAGCCGCCACCCGCCTCGGTCGAGCTGCTCGAGCGGGCCGCAACGGTGGCCCGGGAGCGGGCGCCCGAGCGGGCCGCGGAGGTCGACCTGGTGCTCGCGCTGGCCCTGGGCCGACTGGGCCGCGACCGCAGGCGCGACGAGTTCGTCGTCCGGTTCCAGCAGACCTGCGGGCCGGTCATGGCCAAGGGGGTCGAGGACACCGCCTTCTACCGCTGGGCCCCGCTCGCCGCACTCAACGAGGTCGGCGGCGACCCGGCCGGCTTCGGCGTCTCGCCAGCGGACTTCCACCGCGCCTGCGAGCGACAGGCGGCCGGCTGGCCGGGGACCATGACCACGCTGTCCACCCACGACACCAAGCGGTCGGAGGACGTGCGGGCGCGGCTCGCGGTGCTCTCCGAGGTGCCGGAGGCATGGGCTGAGACGGTCGGCACATGGCAGCAGCTGAGCGCGTCGCTGCGTCCCGGGACGGGCGTCCCGGACGGCGTCACCGAGAACCTGCTGTGGCAGACCCTGGTGGGCGCCTGGCCGGTCAGTGCCGAGCGGCTGGCCCCGTACCTGACCAAGGCCATGCGCGAGGCCCGGCTGGTCACCTCCTGGCAGCAGCCGGACGAGGACGTGGAGAAGGCGGTGGCCGGATTCGTCGCCGCGGTGCTCGAACACCCGGGTCTGGTCTCCAGCCTCGAGGAGCTGGTGGCCAGCATCGCGTTGCCGGCAGCGGTGAACACCCTGGGCCAGAAGCTGGTCCAGCTGGGCATGCCGGGGGTGCCCGACGTCTACCAGGGCAACGAGCTGCACGACCTGTCCTTGGTGGACCCGGACAACCGGCGTCCGGTCGACTACGGGCGCCGCCGCGAGCTGCTGTCGGCCCTCGACGACGGCGCCCCTGTCGGCGACTTGGAGACCACGGACGGCCTGGACCGGGCCAAGCTGCTGGTCACCTCCCGGCTGCTGCGGCTGCGCCGCGACCGGTCGCACTGGTTCGGCCCCGACTCCGGCTACCGCGCACTCACCCTGGACGGCGAGCGGGCCGGGCACGGCGTCGCGTTCGCCCGCGGCGAGGCCGTACTGCTCGCCACCCGGCTGCCGGTGGGGCTGGCCCGCGCCGGCGGCTGGGGAGACGCACGACTGCACCTGCCGGACGGCGACTGGACCGAGCTGATGGCCGACCGACCGGTGCCTGGCGGAACCGTCCGGGTCGCGGACCTGCTCGCGAGCCTGCCGGTCGCCGTGCTCGTCCCCCGCTCCCACGACCAGGAAGGCTGAGCGCATGGACATCAACGGCCTGTTCTCCGGCCTGTTCGCAGCGATCGTCGTCGGCGGGCTCGGCCGGCTGCTGGTCCGCGGCTACCGGCCGGTGGGCTGCCTGCTCACCCTGCTCATCGGGCTGGTCGGTGCCGGTGTGGGCCTGGCCGTCGGGTCGAAGCTCGGGTGGGGGTTCTGGCTGACCTTTGCCACTCAGGTGGTCGTGGCTGCCCTCCTCGTCCTCCCGTTCACCCTCGGCACCCGCGACCGTGACTGGTGAGGCTCGATCTCTGGGCCCCGCTCGCCTCGGCCGTCGACATGGACCTGGGCACCCGCTGCGAGCCGATGCGGCCCACGGCCGACGGCTGGTGGTCGGCCGAGCCCGATCTCAGACACGGCGATGCCTACGGGTTCCGGCTGGACGGCGGTGACCCGCTGCCGGACCCACGGGCGCTGTGGCTGCCGGACGGCGTGCACGGCCTGGCCCGCGCGTACGACCACGGCCGGTTCGCGTGGACCGACCAGAAGTGGCCCGGGCGCCCGCTGGCCGGGTCGGTGGTCTACGAGCTGCACGTGGGCACGTTCACCCCCGGGGGCACCCTGGACGCCGCGGTCGACCGGCTGGACCACCTCGTCGAGCTGGGGGTGGACCTCGTCGAGCTGATGCCGCTGGCCGCCTTCGAAGGCCGCCACGGCTGGGGCTACGACGGGGTCGCGCTGTGGGCGGTGCACGAGCCGTACGGCGGCCCGGACGCGCTCAAGCGGTTCGTCGATGCCTGCCACCGCCGGGGCCTGGGCGTCCTGCTGGACGTCGTCTACAACCACCTCGGCCCCAGCGGGAACTACCTGGCCCGGTTCGGCCCCTACTTCACCGACGCCCACCGCACGCCCTGGGGCGACGCGGTCAACCTCGACCAGCCCGGCTCGGACAGCACCCGGGCCTTCCTACTGGACAACGCCGAGTCGTGGCTGCGCGACTTCCACCTCGACGGTTTGCGGCTGGACGCCGTCCACGCGCTGTCCGACGAGCGGGCGCTGACCCTCCTGGAGGAGCTGGCCGCCCACGTCGACCAGCTGGCCGCGGTGCTCGGCCGGCCATTGTCCCTGGTCGCCGAGACCGACCGCAACGACCCGCGGGCGGTGCTGCCCCGCACCGAGCACGGACTCGGGCTGACCGCCCAGTGGGACGACGACGTGCACCACGCCGTGCACGCCGCCGTCACCGGCGAGCGGCAGGGCTACTACGCGGACTTCGGCTCGCTGGCCGCCGTGGCGAAGACGCTGGCCGGGGCGTACTTCCACGACGGCACCTGGTCGTCGTTCCGCGGCCGGCACCACGGAAGGCCGGTGGACCGCGCGGCGGTGCCCGGCCAGCGCTTCGTCGTCGCACTGCAGACGCACGACCAAGTGGGCAACCGGGCCGCCGGCGGCCGGATCTCGGCGGCGCTCTCCCCCGGGCTGCTGCGGGTGGCCTCAACGCTCGTGCTCACCAGCCCGTTCACCCCGATGCTGTTCATGGGAGAGGAGTGGGCGGCCGGCACCCCGTGGGCGTTCTTCAGCTCGTTCCCGGACCCCGCCCTCGGCCAGGCGGTCACTCAAGGCCGTCGACGGGAGTTCGCAGCGCACGGCTGGGGCGACGCCGTGCCCGACCCGCAGGACCCGGCCACGTTCGCGGCCTCGGTGCTGGACTGGGCCGAGCCGGCGCGCGAGCCGCACGCCTCGGTGCTGGGCTGGTACCGCGCCCTGCTCGCCCTGCGCCGGGCCGAGCCGGACCTGCGCGACGCTCGGCTGGACCGGGTGGCGGTGGCCCACTCCGAGGCGCACCAGTGGCTCGTGGTGACCCGCGGGAGTCTCCGCGTCGCGGCCAACTTGTCCGGGCAGGAACGGGTGGTGCCGCTGGACGCGGCCCCTGCTGAGGTCCTGCTGGCCAGCTCGGCGCCGCGGCTGGCGGCCGCCGCTGTCGGGCTGGCCCCGGAGTCCGTGGCCGTCGTCCGGGTCAGCGGCTGAGCTCGGGCGGGTCGATCCCCTCGCCCTCGCGGGCCAGGGCCACCAGCCGGGAGATGGCTCGGTGGTACTTCTTGCGATACCCCCCGGCCAGCATGTCGGCCGGGAACAGCTGGTCCAGCGACGTGCCCGCGGCCAGCACCGGCACGTCGCGGTCGTACAGCCGGTCGGCCAGCACCACCAGCCGCAGCGCCGCGTTCTGGTCCGGCACCGGGCGGAGGCCAGTGAGGCAGACCGCCCGAACCCCGTCCAGCAGGGCGCCGTAGCGGCTTGGGTGCACGGTGCTCAGGTGCCTCAGCACGCCGCCGAAATCGTCCAGCGTGGCGCCCGGCGTGCGCTCGGCGGCCGCGCGCACGTCGTCCTCGGTCAGCGGCGGAGGCGGCTGCGGCAGGCCCCGGTGCCGGAAGTCCTCGCCGTCGATGCGCAGCACGTCGAAGTGGGCGGCCAGCCCCTGGATCTCCCGGAGGAAGTCGTCCGCGGCGAAGCGGCCCTCCCCCAGCGCGCCGGGCAGCGTGTTGGAGGTGGCGGCCAGATGTACGCCGGCGCCGACCAGCCGGTCGAGCAGCGTGGACATGAGCACCGTGTCACCGGGGTCGTCCAGCTCGAACTCGTCGATGCAGACCAGCCGGTGCCCGGACAGCGCCGTCACCGCTGCCTGGAAGCCCAGCGCGCCCACCAGGTGGGTGTACTCCACGAACGTGCCGAACGCCTTGGGCTGCGGCGCCTCGTGCCAGACCGACGCGAGCAGGTGAGTCTTGCCCACCCCGAACCCGCCGTCGAGGTACACGCCGGCCCGCTGCTCGGGCGGTGCTGCCCGGCGCAGCCTCCGGCGCAGCCCGCCGGCACTCCGCGCCGGGACCGCGATCCGGGCACTGAACGCGGACAGCCCCGCGACCGCAGCGGCCTGGGTCTGCTCGCGCGGGTCCGGCAGGTAGGTCGCGAACCGCACCGCGTCGAAGCGCGGCGGCGGGACCAGGTCAGCGACGAGCCGCTGCGGCGCCACCGCG
>DATCDE010000155.1 GCA_036510875.1 Actinomycetes bacterium | reverse complement strand
CCGCCGCGGGAACAAGGGGGCGGTCGATCCCAGCCTGATCCCGATCACCGTCCCCGAAGTCCGGCGCTTGCTCACTCGTCTCGTCTGGCAGCAACCAGCCGAACCTCGCTTCACCCTCGGCCGGTCACGCTGGCGACGACGACACCAAGCGCGCGCCCGACGCTGCCACCACGCAGCTCGAGGAGCCGCCCCATAAGTGCGGCTGTAGTACTAGGCAAGCGGGGGTTCACGCCGGAGCCGGCCGGGGTCAGTCCCTACGTCGAAGCCGCCCGCTCGACGCCGAAGGTCGACCACCAACGCCCAGCCTTCCGGATCGAGTCGGCCGTCCGGCACCAGCCCGTCGCGCGGGTCGACCACGCTGCGATAGACCTCGTCCGCGACCCCCTTCGGCACGTCCAGGCCGGCCCCCAGCACCGAGGTGACCATCGATCCCCGCCTCGGGTCCAGCGTGTCGGCCACCGCCTGGTCCCACGCCGACAGGAACCGCACTATCGCTGGTCCCCGGTCGTGGATGACATCCGCCTTGGCAGCGAGCACCGCCCCCGGATAGGGCCCAAGGGCCGCAGAGACCCGAACGAGACGAACCGCCCCTCGCCGCTCCGCAAGCACGTCGTGCCCGCTCCCGAGCAGGGTGGCGTCACACCCGCCGGCCGCAAGTTCGACCGCCCGCCGCGGGGTGGAGCCCAGCTCGACCAGCTCATAGTCGCCGACACGCAGACCCGCAGCCTCAAGCACCGCGTACAGGGCGTAGGCGAAACCGGATGCTGCGGAGTCGACCCCGATCCGAGCACCCCGCAGGGCGGCGATCCCTGACGTCCCGGCCCTAGCCATCAACGACAGCCCCATCCCCCCGTCCACCGCTCGGAGCACCCGCACGTCGACCAAGGAACCGATCGGATTGCTGTGATTGACGCGATAGGTCAGCACGTTGTCCGGGCTGGTCAGAAGGACGTCCAGCTCGCCCCAGACAAGCCTCCGGAACTGGTCGACCGACGAGGCCACCGGTTGCTCGACGACATCCACTCCGTAAGCCGTGTAGGTCCCTTGAGCCGCAGCCACCCTCGACACAATCGACAGGCTGAAGTAGCCGAGCCGGATTCCCTTCGCATCGGTCTCGGTCAACGTGCGGAACCTCCCACGGGACAGCTTCGCGGAACACTTGACAGTCGTGGCTTGCCATGGGTGATACTGCCATAGCTGCAAACGTTTGCGGTACGGAACCCTCGAGAAGGTGCTGCCGTGATTCCTGCTTCGCACGCACGAATCAACGAGACGACGACGCGGTGAGTCACGCAGGGGCGGAGGGTGACGCATGGGTCTTCTCGTCCGAGGAACTCGCCAGGCGCCGGGTGGCCTTCGAGGACCTCATGGCCAGCGCTGGGGTCAGCCAAGCTGTGGTCTACGGGGCGAACCGGTCGGGCGCTGCCGTTCCCTGGCTCACCTCTTGGCCGGTTACCCGAGAGGCTCACGTGCCGGTGACTCCTGGAGAACCGTTCGTCCTGCTCGTGCCCTACCACAACCGTATAGCGAACGCCGAGCGGCTGGCTGTCGACTCCGAGGTGCACTGGGCCAGCCCTGACCCAGTCGCCACGCTGACTGACCGGCCGGCCGGCCGCGCCACCGGGCCGGTTGCTGTCGGCCCCCTCCCCTACGACCAGCACCGATCCCTGGGGGCAAGCCGATCACTGAACCCGCTCGACCGCGGCTACGTCGGACCAAGTCGGACCAAGTCGGATGAGGAGATCGCGGCCTTCTGCGGGGCTGCCGAGCTCGCCGAGCATGCGGCCGAGATGCTCACCGGGCGCGACTCCGTGGGTGCCACCGAGCATGAGCTGTCCGCCCTCGTCGAAGCGGCCTCCATCGCGCGTGGCGGTAGTCATCACATCCGCTACCTCAGGGTGACCTCGATGATTGAGCCAGACCGATGCGTCCCCTTGCCGTGGCCGAGCGATCGGCTGCCTAAGATCGGCGACCTCCTCACGTTCGCGCTGTCGGCATCGGCTGCACCGGACTACGCCGGCCAGCTGCTGCGGACCTTCACCGTCGGGGCTGAGCCCACCAGCCTGCTCGCCGATCTGCACGACGCCGCGTCGGCTGCCCTCGAAGCAGTGGAGGGCAGGCTCCGAGCCGGCGTTCTCCCCGCCGAGCTGGTCGAAGCAGCGTCCGTAGACGAGGCGGCTGGTTTCACGACTGTCGACACCCTCGTGCACGACTTCGGCGGCGGCCACATACCTCCCGTCCTCGGCTCGCCGAGCCGACAACTGACCCCGCCGCCGGACGACCCGCTGGAGGCCGGAATGACCGTGGTCGTGCAACCCAACGTGGTCACCAATGACCGTCGGCTCGGCGTTCAGACGAGCGAGCTGCCGCTGGTGACGGAGAGCGTCCCGCAGCGACTCCACGCGTTCCCTGGCGGACTCGGCCGCGCGGCATGAGAGGGCCAGGAACCGAGATGGCCCGCAATGTTGCCGATGTCGTGGTGATCGGCGGAGGTCACAACAGCCTCATCGCCGCTGCCTACCTGGCCAAGGCAGGAGTTGAAGTCGTCGTCTTGGAGGAGCGCCACCTCATCGGCGGGAACACCGTGACCGAGGAGCTCACGCTCCCCGGGTTCCGTCATGACACGTGTTCCAGCGCCCATGTGCTGATCCAGTCGAACCCTGCGATCCGCGAGGGCGAGCTCGACCTGAGCTCGTATGGACTCCACTACGTCTGGACGGACCCAGCCGTGGTCCTGCCCTTCACGGATGGGTCAAGCTTCGTGGTCCATCGGGATGCGGAACGAACCGCGGAGGAGATCGCAAAGTGGAGCGACGCCGACGCGCAGGCGTTCCTCGAGCTCCTGGCCGACTGGAGGGAGGGCCTCGGCAGCGCGCACATCCGCTGGAACGAGGGTGACCTCGACCCCGGTCGCTCGGATGCAGATGCGCGCTACTTGACGATCCGGACCGGTTCAGCGTTGGACACGCTCCGGGCGCGCTTCAGCCACCCGAAGACTCTCGACGCGATGGCTTGGTTGTCGTTCGCGACCATCCAGCGCATCGACCGGGCCGGTACGGGAATCCTGCCCTTCTCGATCGCCGCGGGCCGGATCGCCTACGGCTGGGCCACGCCACTCGGTGGGTCCGGGGAGCTTCCGAACGCGCTGGCCCGGATGATCGAGGACCACGGAGGCACTGTGATAGTCGGTCAGGCAGTGGAGCACATCCTGGTCGAGCACGGCCGGGCAAGTGGCGTACGAACTGCGGACGGGCAGGTGTGGGCGGCCCGACGCGCGGTGCTCTCCAGCGCCCACCTGACCCACCTGCCGGGCATGCTCGCCGGCACACCATCCGCTGCTACGTCAGTGGCCGCGGCCAGCGCTGCATGGCGTCCGGGCCTGAGCCTGTTCGCGGTCCATCTGGCCCTCCGAGAACAGGTCAGGTACTCGACCGACCGAGGACCGCTCGAGTCGGTGGCCGGTGGCCTCGGGTCCGTGGACGGCAGCCTCTCCCAGTACCAGCTCTTCGATCGAGGGCAATGGGATGCGCGCGATCCCTGGCTGCTCGTCGTCTGCTCGACGATCGTCGATCCGAGCCGTGCACCCGATGGTCAGGGCACGTGCAAGTTCCTCACCGTCGCCCCCTACACGTTGTCGGACGGCCGCGACTGGGAGACCGAGAAGCACGAATTCGCCAGAGCTCTGCTGGAGCGCGCCACACGGCGGATCGATGGGCTAGCCGACGCGGAGGTCCTGGCGGTCGTTCCCGAGAGCCCGCGCGACCTCGAACGGCTGAACCGGCACAACGTCGGGGGCTCCTGCCACGGCGGCGAGATCGTTGGATCGGACGGCGAGGTCCTCATGGGCTGGCCCTCTCACCGCCTCCCAGTGCCCGGGCTTTACCTGACCGGGTCGACGTCCCATCCCGGTGGTTCAGTGGCTGGCCGGGCTGGCCGCCGCGCAGCCCAGGTGCTGCTCTCCGACCTCGGCATCGACCCGGCCACGGTGATGGCGATCCGCTAGCTCGTGCTGCCGCATACACCCAAGGAGGAGAGATGAGCGGTCCCCAGAGGATCAGCTACGTGCCGCTGGAGTCGCTGGACCCTGCCATGAGAGAGGAGTTGGCGCGCTGCGCTCAGTTCGGCACACCGCGACCGGAGAGCCAGGCGGTGCGGGCGCACGTCCCTGCCGTGTTCTGGTCCTTCGCGCACTCCTGGCAGGACGTCTTCCGCAATGGTGTCTGCGACCATGAGGTCAAGGAGCTGTGCCGGGTCTACGTGTCTCGTACCGTCAAGTGCGAGTTCTGCGGCAACCAGCGCTCGGTCCAAGCCGCCGAGAAGGGCCTCACCGAAGGCAATTACGACCAGCTGCTCAACTTCGAGAGGTCTGACGCGTACGACGAACGCCAGAAGGCAGCCCTGGCGTACGCAGAGGCGATCACCTGGCGGCTGGATCCGGACGAGGCGTTCTGGCATCGGATGCATCGCCACTTCACCGAGCCGGAGCTCGTCGAGCTTGGATACTTCATCGCGATCACCATGGGTCAGCAGAGCTGGTTGCGCCTGCTCAACATCGACCACCACCAAGTCCTCGCAGGAGGAGCAGCCTCACTCGCGCCCGGAGTCGAGACCCCCGAACGGCTCGCCGAAACTCGGCAGGCGGCGGACTACTGGGCCAAGCCCTGAACCGGAGGTCCACCATGGACGCGCAGGTTCGCGATGCCGTCGCCCACTGGGCTCCGCGGTTCACAACCAACGGGGTCTCGGTCGCCGACTTCGAGACCATCACTCGGGGGCTCGCTTGGGACGACTGGTGCGGTGCTTGGAGCCACGTCGCGGCTGAGCACGAGCAACTGGGTCGAGAGGCCTTGTCCCTGGGGCAGACGAAATCGGCGGGCGCCCACCTCGCTCGCGCCGCCGTCTACTACCACTTCGCCAAGTTCGTCTTCGTCAACGACCTCGAACAGCAACGCGAAGCCCACTCGAGTGCCGTCCGGTGCCTCAACGATGCGCTGCCGCATCTTGACCCCCCCGGACAACGCCTCGAGATTCCGTTTGAGACCGGGACTCTGGTCGGTGTGTTGCGCAGACCGAACGGTCCGGGGCCTCACCCGCTGGTGGTGCTCGTGCCGGGCCTTGACTCCGCGAAAGAGGAGTTCGGCACCACCGAGGCGCTCTTCCTCGAACGAGGACTGGCCACGTTCTCGGTAGACGGCCCCGGACAGGGCGAAGCGGAGTACGGCCTCGCGATTCGCGGAGACTGGGAGGTTCCTGGCCGCGCCATCCTCGACCATCTCGTGACGTTCCGGGACATCGACCCAGAACGTCTCGGGGTATGGGGAGTCAGTCTGGGCGGCTACTACGCACCGCGGTGGGCCAGCGGCGACCCGCGTCTTCGCGCCTGCATCGCCGTGGCTGGCCCCTTTGACTTCGCCGAATGCCTCCCGGCAGCCCCGGAGCTCACCCGCAACGCGTTCCGCATCCGGTCGAAGAGCCGAGACGCGCAGGAAGCGCTGACACGGGCGGGCGAGCTCACGCTCGTTGGACGAGCACATGACATCCGCTGCCCCCTTTTGGTCGTCTTCGGCAAACAGGACCGGCTCATCCCGTGGCAGCAGGGGCAACGACTCGCCGACGAAGCCGCGGGCGAACTGCTGCTCCTGGAGCGCGGAAACCACGGCTGCATGAACGTCGCAGCGTTTCACCGGTATCGGTCCGCCGACTGGATGGCCGCCCAGCTGCAGGCCGCTTCCGGTTGACACAGCCCCCGTGTCTCTCTAGTCTCGCAATCGTTTGCATCCTTGGAAGGGAAGGATAAATGGTGGATGAAGACCCGTCGGGGCGGCGCGTCGGCTGGATCGGGACCGGCCGTATGGGCTACGCCCTGGCGGACCGGCTGGCCAAGGCTCGGCTCGACGTCGCGGTCTGGAACCGCACCCGCGCCAAGGCCGAACCCCTCGTCCGCTCAGGGGCCACCGTCGTCGACGATCCGGTCGAGCTCGCCGACCGCGACATCGTGCTCACCATGGTGTCAACCGACGGCGACCTGGAGCAGGTCATCGACCAGCTACTGGCCGACGCTGGACGCACTCCGACCCATGTCGTCGACTGCTCGACCGTCTCGGCCGAGTGTTCGGCCAGAGTGAGGACCAGACTGGCAGATCGTGGTGCCACCTTCGTGGCTGCGCCAGTGAGTGGAAACGGCAAGGTCGTCAAGAGCGGCCGGTTGACTCTCGTGTGCTCCGGTCCCCAGGAGGCGTTCGATGCCGTCCGCCCGGTGCTCGAGTTGCTGGGCAGCCACGTCACGTACGTCGGGTCCGACGAGCACGCACGGCTCGTGAAGATCTGCCACAACCTGTTGCTCGGCGTCGTGACCCAGAATCTGGCGGAGATCACGGTCCTCGCCGAGAAGGGCGGGATCCCGCGCGCGGCGTTCCTCGAGTTCATCAACAACAGCGTCATGGGCTCGGCGTTCACCCGGTACAAGACGCCCGCGCTGGTCAATCTGGACTTCACACCGACTTTCACACCGGTGCTGCTCCGCAAGGACTTCGACCTGGGTCTACGCGCCGCCGGGGAACTCGGCGTGCCTATGCCCGTGGTGGCTGCCGCCCGCGAACCGGTACAGGCAGTGATCGCCCAGGGCCACGGCAAGGAGGACTTCGCGGTTCTCCTCAGGCTGCAGGCAGAAGTCTCCGGACTCGAGCTCGTCTCAGAGGACGTTGTCGTGAGCGACGGGCTCGAAACCGCAGGCTGAACGAGAGGATCGACGACCCTAGTGAGCACGATCGAGCACACCTCCGCCCAGGCACGCACTGGCAACCCGACTCCCGCCAGTCCCGGTCGGATGGGAGTCGACTTCGAGGAGCGCGTGGAGTTCGGCCGACTGCGGAAGTACCGGCTCAGTCGGGCCCGCGCCGCCCTCAACAACTCCCAGCTCGGCGCCATCCTTCTCTTTGACATCAACAACATCCGCTACGTCTCAGCGACCATGATCGGCGAGTGGGCGCGCGACAAGGTAGCGCGGTACACGCTGCTCACCCGAACCGGAGAGCCGATCGTCTGGGACTTTGGATCCGCGGCGAAGCATCACCGTCTCTACTCGCCATGGATCGAGCCGTCGAACAGCCGAGCCGGCATGCTCGGGTTGCGTGGAGCGGTGGCGCCGGACGCGGGGTTGATCGCGGCGGCAGTCGCTGAGATCTACGCGATCCTTGTGGAGCAGGGCGTGGCCACGATGCCGCTCGGCGTTGACATCGCAGAGACGCCGATGATCCTCGAGCTTCAGCGCATCGGCCTCGAGGTGCGGGACGCCCAGCAGGTCATGCTCGACGCCCGTCTGATCAAGTCCGCCGACGAGATCATGCTGTTGTCCACGGCGGCCGCGATGGTCGATGGCGTGTACCAGGACATCAGCGAGGCGCTCAAGCCAGGCGTCCGGGAGAACGAGATCGTCGCGCTGGCCAACAAGCGGCTGTACGAGATGGGCTCGGACGACGTCGAGGCGATCAACGCGGTGTCCGGGGAGCGGTGCAATCCGCATCCGCACAACTTCTCCGATCGGCTCATCCGCCCCGGTGACCAGGCGTACTTCGACATCATCCAGTCCTACAACGGCTACCGGACGTGCTACTACCGCACCTTCGCCGTCGGCCGGTCGACCCCGTCCCAGCGGGATGCGTACACCAAGGCCCGGGAGTGGATCGATCTCGCGATCGACATGGTCCGGCCGGGGGTGGCGACCGATGAGATCGCTCGGCTGTGGCCCAAGGCTGAGGACTTCGGTTTCGAGAACGAGATGGCGGCCTTCGGGCTGCAGTTCGGCCACGGTCTGGGCCTCGGCCTGCACGAGCGGCCGATCATCTCCCGGCTGAACTCCCTGGACCATCCGGTGGAGCTCCAGGAGGGCATGGTCTTCGCACTGGAGACCTACTGCCCGGCCAGTGATGGCCACTCCGCGGCGCGGATCGAGGAGGAGGTTGTGGTGACCGCCAACGGGGCACAGCTGCTGACGCTCTTTCCGGCCGAGGAGCTGTTCATCGCCAACAAGTACTAGCTGCACCCGGACCGAGAGGATCGACACGGCGATGCCGTCATGACCATGGATGTCGAGAGCGGCCCGCAGGCCCACCGGTCCCCCGAGGTGGCTACGCTGCGGGCCGGCGTGCCCACCGAGCTGTTCATCGGGGGCGCCTGGGTGGCGGGCCGGGACGGTCGCCGCATCCCGGTGCTCGACCCCGCCACGGGTGACGAGCTCACCAGCGTAGCCGACGGCGCCGTCGACGACGGCCTGGCCGCGGTGGCCGCCGCGAGCGCACGCCCTGCCGGCCTGGGCGGCCACCGCTCCGCGGCAGCGCGGGGAGGTGCTGCGCCGAGCGTTCGAGCTAAAGGCCGAGCGGGCCGAGGACCTAGCTCGGCTCATCGTGCTGGAGAACGGGAAGGCGCTGGCCGACGCCCGGGGCGAGATCGGGTACACGGCCGAGTTCTTCCGCTGGTTCTCCGAGGAGGCGGTCCGCGCGGTGGGTGCGGTGCAGACCGCGCCGTCGGGGCGAACCGGATCCTGGTGCTGCGCCAGCCGATCGGCGTCGCCGTCCTGGTCACGCCGTGGAACTTCCCGGCCGCCATGGCCACCCGCAAGATCGGCCCGGCGCTGGCGGCAGGCTGCTCGGTGATCCTCAAGCCGGCGTCCGAGACCTCGCTCACCGCGCTGGCGATCGCCGCGATCCTGGCCGAGGCCGGGGTGCCGGACGGCGTGGTCAACGTGCTGCCCTCCCGCCGGTCCGGCGCGGTCGTCTCGGCCATGCTGCACGACCCGCGGGTCCGCAAACTGTCGTTCGCCGGCTCGACCGAGGTCGGCCGCCGGCTGCTCGCCGAGGCGGCGGACTGCGTGGTCAGCTCCTCGATGGAGCTCGGTGGGAACGCGCCGTTCCTGGTCTTCGACGACGCCGACCTCGACGCTGCCGTAGCCGGCGCATTGCTCGCCAAGATGCGCAACGGCGGCGAGGCCTGCACCGCGGCGAACCGGTTCTTCGTCCAGCGCGGCATCGCGCCGGAGTTCGTCGCAGTGTTCTCGGCGGCGATGGCTGGGCTCCGCGTCGGTCCCGGGCTGGAGGACGGGGTGCAGCTCGGCCCCCTGGTCAACGCCGACAGCCGGGACAAGGTCGCAGAGCTGGTGGCGGAGGCCGTCGCGGCCGGGGCCACAGTCGCCACCGGTGGGCAGACGCACAACTTCCAGGAAGGCTTCTTCTACCCCGCCACCGTGCTCGTGGACGTGCCTGCGCACGCCGGGATCCTCGGCGAGGAGATCTTCGGTCCGGTCGCCCCGGTCGTGGTCTTCGACACCGAGGCCGAGGCCATCGAGCTGGCCAACCGCACCGAGTACGGCCTGGTCTCCTACGTCTACACCGCAGACCTGGCCCGCGGCCTGCGGGTCAGCGAGGCCCTCGAGTCGGGCATGGTCGGGCTCGACCGGGCGCTGGTCTCCGACCCGGCCGCACCGTTCGGCGGGGTCAAGCAGAGCGGCCTCGGGCGCGAGGGCGGCCACGACGGGCTGCTCGAGTACCTCGGGAGCAAGTACATCGCGGTGCAGTGGTGACCGAGCTGCCGCAGTAGTCCCGACACCCAGCCGGATTCGTGGCCGGAGTCGGTCAACGGTGGCAGGCTCACGACAGTGCGGTCGCAGGGACCCGCCGCGGGCCAGGCACCGGGAGGGCAGCAGTGGACGTCGTCCCCTTACCGCTGCGTAAGTACGAGCGGGCCTGGCTCGCCACGGACATCCTGGCCGGGGTCACCCTCGCCGCCGTGGCGATCCCGGAGACGATGGGGTATACGTCCATCGCTCAGACGCCGCTCGTCACCGGCCTGTACACGGTGATCTTCCCGACCATTGCGTTCGCGCTGCTCGGTTCGTCCCGGCTGCTCGTCGTCGGCGCCGACTCGGCAACCGCGGCGATCCTGGCTGCCGGGCTGGGTGGGCTGGGCATCGCCGGGCTGACGCCGGGATCGGCGACCTGGCTGGCCTGGGCCAGCCTGGTGGCCCTGCTCTGCGGGGCGATGCTGCTGGCCGCCCGGTTGCTGCGGCTCGGCTTCCTCGGGGACTTCCTGAGCGCGTCGGTGTTGGTGGGCTTCCTGACCGGCGTCGGGATCCAGGTGCTCACCGGCCAGATCCCCGACATGCTCGGGGTCCCCAAGCCGTCCGGGAACTGGTTCCAGCAGCAGTGGGACACGCTGAAGGCGCTGCCGCAGACGAACCTGGCCACGCTCGCGTTCTCCCTCGGCGCCCTGCTGATCATCGTGGGGTTCAAGCGGTTCCTGCCCCGGGTCCCCGGGTCGATCGTCGCAGTGGTGCTGTCCATCGTGGTCGCCACGGTGGCGGATGCCGGCGCGCACGGCGTTGCCCTGGTCGGCTCCGTCCAGGGCGGCTTCCCGCCGATCGGGCTGCCGCACGGTCTCACCTGGAGCGACATCCCGCTGGCCCTCGGGATCGCCTTCGCCTGCTTCGTCGTGATCGTTGCGCAGAGCGCGGCGACGTCGCGCAGCTTCGCGCTCAAGCACGGCCAGCGGGTGGACATCAACCGCGACATCCTCGGGCTCAGCGCCAGCAACCTGGCGGCCGGGCTCTCCGGCACCTTCGTGGTGAACGGAAGCCCGACCAAGACCGAGATCCTCGACGAGCAGCGGGGACGCACCCAGGTCGCCAACCTCACTATGTCCGCGGTCGTCCTCGTGGTCGTCCTGGTCGCCACCGGGCTGCTCGCCAACCTGCCGAAGCCGGTCCTCGCCGCCATCGTCTTCCTGAT
Source organism: Actinomycetes bacterium (assembly GCA_036510875.1). Lineage (NCBI taxonomy): Bacteria > Bacillati > Actinomycetota > Actinomycetes > Actinomycetes bacterium. The sequence continues at coordinate 993 of DATCDE010000155.1, read as the reverse complement.
CGGCTACGGGCTCATCGACGGGAACGGGCTGAAGCTGATCAACAAGCGACGTCGCAGCGAGTTCGTCATCGCCTGCGCCACCGGGTTCGTCGTGTTCGGGGTCGGGGTCGAGCAGGGCATCATCCTGGCCGTGGTGCTGTCGATCCTCGAGCTGGTCCGGCGGCAGTACCGGCCGGCCGACTTCGTGGTCGGGGTGGACCAGGACGGCCAGCCCACCTACCAGATGGCGTCGCCGGGACTGCAGAGCCTCCCGGGGCTGGTGGTCTTCCGGTACGACGCCGACCTGTTCTACGCCAACGCCAACCGGTTCACCGATGACGTCGAGGCGCTGTTCCAGTCGGCGCCCGACCCGGTGCACTGGCTGGTGTTGGACTGCTCCTCCATCGACGACGTCGACTACTCGGCGGGCATCGCCCTGGGCGGGCTCATCGACTACGTGCACGCCCATGCTGCGCACTTCGCCATCGTCCGCGCGGACGCGGGCCTGATCAGGACGCTCGAGCTGTACGGGCTGCTCGACAAGTTCGGCCGCAGCCGCGTCTTCGGCAACCTCGAGGACGCCTTCGACGCCTATCGCGCTGACCCGAGCCCGCACACACCAGACGAGAGACGTGCTCGCTAGCCGCAGACGCGGTACGTCGCGGTGTTCGTCAGCTCGATGCCCTGCGGCACGACCGGCGCGCTCGTGCTCGCGCTCGCCGAGGCGCTCGCCGTGGCCGACCCGGTCACTGAGGACGATGCCGACGCGGTCGGCGCCGGCTTGGCAACCTTCGGGTACTGGCTCGGCAGCGAGAAACCGGGCACGTTGCTGCCGAAGGACTCGAGGATCTGCGCCGCCGGGTAGGGGTCCACGAAGGTCACCGAGGCACCGCCGGCGGTGCCGAAGGTCGACGGAAGCACGTAGTGGCGGGTGGTCAGGTGACCCTTCGTCGCCAACGACACGGCGGTGGAGATGAGCTCCGGGATGCTCAGCCCAGCGTCTGTGGTGATCTC
>DATCDE010000154.1 GCA_036510875.1 Actinomycetes bacterium | reverse complement strand
CCCGGCGCTGCGGACCGCGGTCAAGCTGCTCACCACGCGGCTGGCCGAGCAGATCCCGGGGCGTAGCGTCGAGGTCAGGGTCCCGCCGTTCGCGGCGGTCCAGGTGGACCCGTCCGGCGGCCACGGTCCACGGCACACCCGGGGCACGCCGCCGGCGGTGATCGAGACCGAGCCGCTGGTCTGGATCCGGCTGGCCACCGGCCGGCTGGCCTGGGCGGCCGCCGTCGAGCAGGGCCTGGTGCGGGCCAGCGGCCAACGAGCCGACCTGGCCGGCGTCCTCCCGCTGCGCTGAACCGCCGTTCCGATTGCCCGGACCTCTCCCCGAACCCGACCTCCGACGGCTACCGTGCGCCAAACGCCGAGGTGGCAGCGCGAGCGAGTTGGAGGTCGACGATGGCTGAGAGCACCCACGAGGAGCTGGCCCGTCGGGTCGCGGGCCAAACGGTCACCCGCTGGCTGCGGGACGCTGCCCGTGACCTGCCGGAGCTGGTCGCGCTGCGGGCCAAGAACGCCGACGGCAGCTGGCGGGAGCTCAGCTACGCCGACTACGGCCGGCAGGCCGCCTCGGTGGCCGCGGCGTTCCACCGGCTGGGGGTCGGTGCCGGCGACCGGGTCCTGCTGTACGTGCGCAACCGGCCGGAGTTCCACCTCGCGGACGCCGGGGCGCTGCTGCTGCGGGCGACCCCGCTGAGCATCTACAACTCGTCGTCCCCCGAGCAACTCGGCTACCTCGCGGCGCACAGCGAGGCCATGGTCGCCGTCGTCGACGACCTCGGCTTCCTGGAGCGGCTGCTCACCGTGCGCGACGAGCTGCCCGGGCTGCGGGCCATCGTGGTCTGCGACGACCCGGAGTCACGGCGCCCAGCCGACGTGCTGCTGTTCGACGACCTGCTGGCCGACGACCCGGTCGACCTGGACGCCGCGGTCGATGCGGCCCGGCCCGACGACCTGGTCACCGTGATCTACACCTCGGGCACCACGGGCAACCCCAAGGGGGTGATGCTCGACCACAGCAACCTGGCCTGGGCGGTCGCCGGGTACGCCGACCGGATCGGCGAGGTCGCACCCGGCATGAAGGCGCTGTCCTACCTGCCCATGGCGCACATCGCCGAGCGCATGGTCACCCACTACGGGGCGGTCTGGCTGGGCGCCACGGTGAGCTGCGTGCCGGACCAGGCGACGCTGGGTGCCTTCCTCGCCGAGGTGCACCCCGACTCGCTGTTCGGGCCGCCCCGGGTCTGGGAGAAGCTGCGCGCCGGGATCTTGGCGGCGGTCGCCTCGCAGGGCCCGGAGAAGGAGGCCGGCTTCGCCCAGGCCCTCGCCGTCGGGCAGCAGGCGGCCCAGCTGCGTCGGGCCGGAGCCGAGCTGCCCGAGCCGCTCGCCCAGGCGCACGCCATGGTCGAGCAGGCCGCGTTCGCGCCGCTGCGGCAGCGGGTCGGGCTGGACCAGATGATCTACGCGTTCTCCGGGGCGGCCCCGCTGCCAGCCGACGTGGCTGCCTTCTACCAGGCGATCGGGGTGAACTTCTCCGAGGTGTACGGGATGTCGGAGAACTCCGGCGGCATGACCTGGTCGCCGTACGAGGGCCGGCCCGGCTACGTCGGCAAACCCTGGCCGGGCACCGAGGTGGTCCTCGCGGACGACGGCGAGGTGCTCTGCCGCGGCGGCATCGTCAGCCGCGGCTACCTCAACGACCCGCAGCGCACGGCCGAGACGTTCGACGCCGAGGGCTGGCTGCACACCGGCGACATCGGCGAGTTCGACGCCGACGGCCAGCTGCGCATCGTCGACCGGAAGAAGGAGCTGATCATCACGGCGGGCGGGAAGAACCTCTCGCCCGCGAACGTCGAGGCCCGGCTGAAGTCGCTGCCGCTCGTGGGCCAGGCGGCAGTCATCGGGGACAACCGGCCCTACGTCGTCGCGCTGCTGGTCCTGGACCCGGACGTCACCGCGGCCTGGGCCGCCGGCCAGGGCCTCGCCGCCACGGCGCTGCCGGACCTCGCGAAGGACCCGGCCGTGCTCGCCGAGATCGAGCGCGGCGTCGCCGAGGTGAACGAGCACTTCAACAACGTCGAGCAGGTCAAGCGGTTCGCGGTGCTCGGCGACGAGTGGCAGCCGGACTCCGAGCAGCTCACGGCCACCATGAAGCTCAAGCGGCGCGGCGTGCTGTCGGCGTACCGCGACCTGATCGAGTCGCTGTACGCCTGACCGGTTGACAGCCGGCGTCCCGCCCGGTTCGGTATGACCACCCGGTCACATCGAGCCTCCGGAGCCGACCCTGCCCCGCGAAACCTGGTGGAACCTCCCGGCCGAGCGCCGGGAGCGGGTGCTCGACGCCGCGATGCGTGAGTTCGGTACGCGCGGCTTCTCCGGCGGCAGCCTCAACGTGATCGCCCGCGAGGCGGCGGTCGCCAAGGGCAGCCTGTTCCAGTACTTCGACGACAAGCTGGACCTGTTCGGATACGTCTGCGACGTGACCAGCCAGCGGATCCGGTCCGAGCTGGAGAGACAGATCACCGACCTCGACCGGCAGCGGCCGTTCTTCGTCTTCCTCGAGGACCTGCTGCTCGCCTGGGTCGGCTACTTTCATGCGCACCCGGTCGAGCGCGGCGTGACGGCTGCCACCAACCTCGAGATGGACGGCGCGGTGCGGTCCGCGGTCCGCCGAGTGGCCAACGGGCACTACCTGGAGGTGCTGGTCCCGCTGCTCGCGTCCGCCCACGCCAGGGGGGACCTGCGGGCCGACGCCGATCTGCCGGTGCTCACCGCCCACCTGCTGCTGCTCGCGCCGCACCTCGCCCTGGCCCCGTTCATCGAGGGGCTGGACCCGGTGCTGGCCCTGCACGGACGCCCACCGGAGGACCTGGCCGAGCCGGTGCACCGGCTGGTCTCGACCCTCGCCCACGCCTACACCTCGGAGCAGCCATGACCGTCATCGACCGCCCGGGCACCTGGTGCGTCATCGGGGCCGGACCGCACGGCCTGGCCGCCGTCAAGGCCTTCCGCCAGCTTGGCATCGCCGTCCAGGGGTACGAGCGCGAACCGGAGGTCGGCGGCAACTGGAACTACGACGCCCGCAACTCCCGGGTGTACACGAGCACCCATTTGATCTCGAGCAAGCCGTTCACGGCCTACCCCGACTTCCCGATGCCGGACGACTACCCCGACTACCCCAGCCACCGCCAGGTCCACGCCTACCTCAAGCGGTACGCTGACCACTTCGGCCTGCGCGAGGACCTCGCCTTCAGCACCGACGTGGAGCGGGTCGAGCCGGTCGGGGGTGGCACCCGCTGGGAGGTCACCGTCCGAGCCGCTGACGGGACCGTGACCACCTGCCGGTTCGACGGCGTGGTGGTGGCCAACGGCCACAACTGGAACCCGAAGCTCCCGCAGTACCCCGGCCAGGACGGGTTCACCGGAGAGATCCTGCACTCGGCCGGCTACAAGGACCCCACCGTGCTGCGCGGCAAGCGGGTCCTCGTGGTCGGCGCCGGCAACACCGGCTGCGACCTGGCGGTGGAGGCGGCCCAGCAGGCGGCCCAGGCCTTCCACTCGACCCGCCGCGGCTACTACTACAACCCCAAGTACGTGAACGGGCGTCCCGCCGACCAGGTCGCCGACACCCTGCTGGTGCTGCGGCTGCCGCTGCCCGTGCGCCGGTTCCTCTTCGGCGTCACCCAGAAGGTCGTCGTCGGCGACTACGGCAAGTTCGGCCTGCGGCAGCCGGACCACAAATTCTTCGCGACCCACCCGATCGTCAACAGCCTGCTCGTCTACTACGTGGGGCAGGGCGACATCCACCCCAAGCCGGACATCGAGCGCTTCGACGGGCCCGCGGTGGTGTTCACCGACGGCAGCCGGGCCGAGGTGGACCTCGTGCTGTTCGCCACGGGGTACCTGGTGCGTTTCGACTTCCTGGACGCCCACCGCCACCTGAACTGGCGGGACACCCATCCGCACCTGTACCTGCACGTGTTCACCCCGCAGCACGACAACCTGTTCGTGGCCGGGCTGATCCAGCCGGACAGCGGGCAGTGGACGCTGGCGCACTGGCAGGCGATGGCCATCGCCGGCTACGTCCGGGCGCGCACCGAGCGACCGGACCTGGCCGAACGGTTCCGGGAGCTGGTCGCGCTGCACGCCGACGACCGGTTCAGCGGCGGGACCACCTACACCGACTCCAGCCGGCACTACTTCGAGGTCGCCCACCAGGACTACCTGACCAGCCTCGAGCGGGCCATCAACCTGCTCGAGGGCAGCCGGTCGCTGGCGAAGGCCGGCCGGTGATGGCGGGCACGCCGCGTGCGCCCCGGACCAAGGCGATGCGCCCGCTCGACTGGGCGCTGCCGCCCACCCCGGTGTACCGCGAGGTGCTGTCGGTGCAGCCGGTCGACCTCCCTGCCGACGGGCGGGACCGCCCCCCGCTGCTGTTCGTCCACGGCATGGGGCACGGTGCCTGGTGCTTCGCCGAGCACTGGCTGCCGGCCGCGGCCCGTCGCGGCTTCCCGGCGTACGCGGTGTCGCTGCGCGGCCACGGCGGGTCCGGCGGCCACCGCCGGCTGGGCCGCACCGTGCTGCGGGACTACGTCCACGACGTGCTGCAGACCGCCGTCTCGCTGCCCCGGCCCCCGGTGCTCGTCGGGCAGTCGATGGGCGGGACCGTGGTACAGATGGTGCTCGACCGCTACCCCGCGCCGGCTGGCGTGCTGGTCGCGCCCGCACCGCTGCACGCCGGGTTCCGCAGCCTGGGCGCGATCGCACGCCAGCGGCCCACCCACGCGCTACGCACCCTCGTCGGGGGCAGCCTGCCGATGACGGCGGACGCGCTGTTCGAGGGCCTCGACCCGGCCACCGCCGCCGGCTACATCGGGCGTACCGGGCGGGAGTCGCCGCTCGTGCAGTACGACGTCGCGCTGCTCAACCGGAAGGTCGGCCCGGTGCGGGCGCCGGTGCTGGTCGTGGGCACCCCCGACGACCGGTACGTCCCGCTGTCCGACGTGCAGATCACGGCCGAGCGGTTCGGCGTCGAGCCGGTGCTGTTCCCCGGGATGGGGCACGACCTGATGCTGGACGCCGGCCAGGACCGGGTGCTCGACACGATCCTGGACTGGGTCGACGAGGCGGTCGGGTAGGAGCGCCCACGGCGCCCCACCCGCCACTTCCGTCGTCTTCCGTCGCCATTTGCAGCAGAGGCGGTCGAATCCGCACGGTTCGGTAACGATTCCTACGGAATCGGTGGATTCGCGACCGTTGGCCGTTGTCCCCGCAGTAGTCTCCCGGCCACGGAGCCAGCCGAAGCGGGTCGGCCGGACCGTCGACCTCAGGCCAGGTGAGACACGGCGATGAGTGCGCACGTCTCTGCCGCGGCCACCGGTCACCCGGCGGTGGCGGTGAGCCTGCGCGGGCTGCGCAAAGTCTTCGGCTCCGGCGACCACCAGGTGGTCGCCGTCGAGTCGGTCGACCTCGACGTCCTCCACGGCGAGTTCCTGACCCTGCTCGGCCCGTCCGGGTCCGGCAAGACCACCGTGCTGCGCATGATCGCCGGGTTCGAACTGCCCACCGAGGGGACCATCCTGCTCGGCGGCCAGGATGTCACCCGGGCCGCGCCGTTCCTGCGCGACGTCAACACGGTCTTCCAGGACTACGCCCTGTTCCCGCACATGACCGTTCAGGAGAACGTCGAGTACGGGCTGCGGGTGAAGAAGGTCCCCAAGGCCGAGCGCCGGGAGCGGGCACGCGCCGCGCTGGCCACCGTGCGCCTGGACGGCTACGGCGACCGGCATCCGTCCCAGCTCTCCGGCGGCCAGCGGCAGCGGGTGGCCCTGGCCCGCGCCCTGGTCAACCGGCCCAAGGTGCTCCTGCTCGACGAGCCGCTGGGCGCGCTGGACCTCAAGCTGCGCGAGGAGATGCAGGTCGAGCTGAAGGCCATCCAGCGGCAGGTCGGGATCACGTTCGTGTTCGTGACCCACGACCAGGAGGAGGCCCTCACCATGTCGGACCGGATCGTGGTGTTCAGCCGCGGCCGGATCGAGCAGGTGGGCGAACCCGCTGAGGTCTACGAGCGCCCGGCGACCTCCTTCGTGGCGGGCTTCGTCGGCACCTCGAACCTGCTTCAGGGTGGCGCCGCCCGGACCGTGTTCGGCAAGGACGGCGTGTTCAGCGTGCGACCCGAGAAGATCCGGGTCGCCGCCGAGGACGAGCAGCCGAGGGCGGGCGAGGACGGCGCGACCGGCACCGTGCGCGACGTCGTCTACGTCGGGCCGGCCACCCGGTTCCTGGTGGACCTCGACGCGGGCGGCACCCTCGTGGCGCTCCAGCAGAACCTGCGGACGTCGTCCCAGGACGTCCAGGGCCTGCGGGACACGCGGGTCCGGCTGATCTGGAACAAGGAACACGAGTTCTCGGTGGCATCCGCTGCCGGTGCGGGCGAGCCCAACGGATGAGGAGAACCCAGATGGCTCACAAGCGGCTGTTCAAGGTCGCCGCGGTCGGCGCGCTCGCCGCGCTGCTGGCGACCGCGTGCGGGGGCAGCTCGAGCGGCGGTGGCGGCACCAGCACCCAGGCCGAGCCGCCGAAGCTGGAGGCCCTGCAGTCCCTGGGTACGGGCGAGGGACAGGTCAACATCCTGGCCTGGGCCGGGTACGCCGAGAACGGGAGCACCGACCCCAAGGTCGACTGGGTCACCCCGTTCGAAAAGGCGACCGGCTGCAAGGCCAACGTCCAGGTGGCCAACACCTCCGACGAGATGTTCGAGAAGATGGGCTCCGGGCAGTTCGACGTCGTGTCGGCGTCCGGCGACTCGTCCCTGCGGATGATCTACGCGGGCAAGGTCGCGCCGGTGAACACCTCGCTGCTCACCAACTACGCCGACATCCCGGCGTGGCAGAAGACCCAGCAGTGGAACTCGGTGAACGGCGTCGCCTACGGCATCCCGCACGGCTGGGGCGCCCAGCTGCTGGCCTACCGCACCGACCTCGCCAAGCCCGCCCCTGACTCCTGGAGCGTGGCCTACGACGCGAACACGCCGTACAAGGGCAAGGTCACCGTCTACGACTCCCCCACCGACGGCATCGCGATGGCCGCGGTGTACCTGATGGCCACCCAGCCCGACCTCGGGATCAAGAACCCGTACGCGCTGGACCAAAAGCAGTTCGACGCCGCCGTCAAGCTGGCCACCGACCAGAAGGCGCTGGTCGGATCGTACTGGTCGGCGTACACCGACGCGCAGAAGGCGCTGGAGAGCGGCAGCACGGTGGTCGGCTCGACCTGGCAGATCATCGTGAACCTGGCCAAGGCCGACAAGGCCCCGGTCGAGTCGGTGCTGCCGAAGGAGGGCGCCACCGGCTGGGCGGACACCTGGATGGTCGATGCGAAGTCACCACACCCGAACTGCGCCTACCTGTGGATGAACCACATCACCTCGCCGGCGGTCCAGGCGCAGGTGGCCGAGTGGTTCGGCGAGGCGCCGGCGAACACCAAGGCGTGCGACCTGACCACGGACAAGACGCACTGTGACACGTTCCACGCCAAGGACGAGGCCTACTTCAAGCAGATCTGGTTCTGGTCCACGCCGCAGTCCGGCTGCCTGGACGGGCGCACCGACACCACGTGCGTGCCGTACTCGGAGTGGACGAAGGCGTGGAGCAGCCTGCGCAACAGCTGATCCGAACCGATGAGCTCCAACACCCAGACGTCGGAGGTCCTGCCGGTCACGCTGACCGGCAGGGTCTCCGACGCCATGTTCCGCCGGCCGCGGCTGCGGCTGGCGGGAGTGCTCGGCCTGCCCATGCTGTGGCTGGTCCTGATCTACTTCGCCGCGCTGTTCTCGCTGCTCATCACGTCGTTCTACAGCGTCGACGAGTTCACCAACGCCGTCGTGCACACCTTCACGACGCAGAACTTCGTCGACGTGTTCACCGACCCGGCGTACCTCAAGGCGACCCTGCGCACGGTGGGCATCGCCGCCTCCGTCACCGTGATCTGCATCGTGCTGGCGCTGCCCATGGCGTTCTTCATGGCGAAGGTGGCGTCGCGCCGGTGGCGCAACCTGCTCGTCGCGCTGGTCATCACGCCGCTGTGGGCGGCCTACCTGGTCAAGGTCTACGCCTGGCAGGCCATGGTGCAGCCTGTGACGGGCGTCATCGCCTGGATGCTCAAGCCGTTCGGGCTGAGCGGCCCGGGCTACGGCATCACCGCGGTGATCCTCACCCTGTCCTACCTGTGGCTGCCGTACATGATCCTGCCGATCTACGCGGGGCTGGAGCGGCTGCCCGACTCGCTGCTGGACGCGGCCGGCGACCTGGGCGCCAGGTCCGGCCGGACGGTCCGCACCGTGGTGCTGCCGCTGATCTACCCCTCGATCGTGGCCGGGTCGATCTTCACGTTCTCGCTGAGCCTGGGCGACTACATCACCGTGCAGATCGTCGGCGGCAAGACCCAGATGCTGGGCAACATCGTCTACCAGAACTACACGTCCAACCTGCCGTTCGCGGCGACCATCGCGCTGATCCCGGTGGCGATCATGGTGGTCTACCTCGCCGCGGTGCGCCGGACCGGCGCGCTGGAGAACTTGTGAGGGGGTCGCGGTGAACCTGTCCCGCCCGCTCAGGTGGGGGCTCGGGACGGCCGCGGCCGTCGTGTTGGCGTTCGTCTACGTGCCGCTCGCGGTGGTGCTGGTCAACTCGTTCAACGCCAGCAAGGTCTTCGCCTGGCCGCCGAAGGAGTTCACCACGCACTGGTGGACGCAGGTGATCGGCAACCCCGGGATCCGGGAGGCCGTGCTGACCTCCTTCGAGGTGGGCGTGGTCGCCACGCTCATCGCACTGGTGCTCGGCACGCTGCTGTCGTTCGCACTGGCGCGGTACAAGTTCTTCGGCCAGCAGACCTTGTCGCTGCTCGTGGTGCTCCCGATCGCGCTGCCCGGCATCGTGACGGCGCTCGCGTTCCGGACCGCCTTCCGGTCTGTCCTCGGCGTCGAGCTGTCGATGTGGACGGTGGCGGTCTCGCACGCCACGTTCTGCATCGTCGTCGTCTACAACAACGTGATCGCCCGGCTGCGGCGCACCGGCACCAACCCGCAGGAGGCGTCGATGGACCTCGGCGCGGACAGCTTCATGACGTTCCGGCTGGTCACCTTCCCACTGCTGCGCGGCGCCATGCTCGGCGGGGCGCTGCTCGCGTTCGGGCTGTCCTTCGACGAGATCGTCGTCACGCTGTTCACCGCGCCACCGGGCGTGACCACCGTGCCGATCTGGATCTTCCAGAACCTGTTCCGGCCGAACCAGGCGCCGGTCGTCAACGTGGTGGCGGCCATCCTCGTGGTGCTGTCCGTGATCCCGATCTACTTCAGCCAGAAGCTGTCCGGGGACGCCGGCCATGCCGGAGGGCGCCTGTAGCTGCGTGGTGGGCCAGCGTCCCGGCGGCACGTAGACTGGCGCGGTGCCACGTGGCGACGGTCGGTTGAACCACGAGCTCCTCCCCGGCGAGAACGGCCCGCAAGACGCCTGCGGCGTCTTCGGGGTCTGGGCCCCCGGCGAGGAGGTTGCCAAGCTCACCTACTTCGGCCTGTACGCCCTGCAGCACCGGGGCCAGGAGTCGGCCGGCATCGCGGTGAGCAACGGCCACCAGATCCTGGTCTACAAGGACATGGGCCTGGTCGCGCAGGTGTTCGACGAGTCGCACCTGTCCGCGCTGCTCGGACACCTGTCGATCGGTCACTGCCGGTACTCGACCACCGGCGCCAGCGTCTGGGAGAACGCCCAGCCGACGTTCCGAGCCACCGCCACCGGCTCCATCGCGCTGGGCCACAACGGCAACCTGACCAACACCTCCGAGCTGGCCGCCATGGTCGACGAGCTGGGCTCCGAGCGGGGCGAGCTGCCGCTCAGGGGCACCGCGCCGCTCCGGTCGACGTCCGACACCGACCTGGTGACCACGCTGCTGGCGTCGCACCCGGACCGTTCGATCGAGGCCAGCGCGCTGGACATCCTGCCCCGGCTGCGCGGCGCGTTCTCGCTGGTGTTCATGGACGAGGGCACCCTGTACGCCGCCCGAGACCCGCAGGGCATCCGGCCGCTCGTGCTCGGCCGGCTGGAGCGCGGCTGGGTGGTCGCCTCCGAGACCGCGGCCCTAGACATCGTGGGTGCGGCGTTCATCCGGGAGGTCGAGCCGGGGGAGCTGCTGGTCATCGACGAGCACGGGCTGCGCTCCCAGCGGTTCGCCGAGGCCGCGCCCAAGGGCTGCATCTTCGAGTACGTCTACCTGGCCCGCCCGGACACCACGATCGGCGGGCGCAGCGTCCACACGACCCGGGTCGAGGTCGGACGCCGGCTGGCCAGGGAGGCGCCGGCCGACGCCGACCTGGTGATCCCCGTCCCGGAGTCCGGCACCCCCGCGGCCGTCGGCTACTCGCAGGAGTCGGGCATCCCCTACGGGCAGGGCCTGGTCAAGAACGCCTACGTCGGCCGGACCTTCATCCAGCCGTCCCAGACCATCCGGCAGCTGGGCATCCGGCTCAAGCTGAACCCGCTGCGCGAGGTGATCCAGGGCAAGCGGCTGGTCGTCGTCGACGACTCGATCGTGCGCGGCAACACCCAGCGCGCGCTCGTGCGGATGCTGCGTGAGGCGGGGGCCGCCGAGGTGCACGTGCGGATCGCCTCGCCGCCGGTGAAGTGGCCGTGCTTCTACGGCATCGACTTCGCCACCCGGGCCGAGCTGGTGGCCAACGGGCTCACGGTCGACGAGATCCGCCAGTCGATCGGTGCCGACTCGCTGTCCTACATCTCCCTCGAGGAGCTGGTCGACGCGACCACCGTCCCCGCCGACCGGCTGTGCCGCGCCTGCTTCGACGGCACCTACCCGGTGCCGCTCCCGGAGCCGGAGCACCTCGGCAAGCACCTGCTGGAGGCCTTCGAGCAGGCGGTGCCCACCGACGCGGACGGCCTTCCCACGCTGGTCGCCGGAGGCGGGGCATCCGACGCCCTGACCCGCCCGTGAGCGGTGCCGTGAGCGGCTCGGCGAGCTACTCCGCTGCCGGTGTCGACATCGAGGCGGGCGACCGCGCCGTCGAGCTGATGAAGGCCTCGGTCGCGGCGGCCAGCCGGCCCGAGGTGGTCGGCGGGCTGGGCGGGTTCGCCGGCCTGTTCGACGCCAGCGCCCTGCGCGACTACCGGCGCCCCCTGCTGGTCACCGCGACCGACGGCGTCGGCACCAAGATCGAGGTGGCCCGGCGCATGGACCGGCACGACACCATCGGCATCGACCTGGTCGCCATGGTGCTCGACGACCTGGTCGTCTGCGGCGCCGAGCCGCTGTTCATGACCGACTACATCGCCACCGGCAAGGTGGTGCCCGAGCGGGTCGCCGCGATCGTGTCCGGCATAGCCGACGGCTGCCGCCAGGCCGGCGCCGCGCTCGTGGGCGGGGAGACCGCCGAGCACCCCGGGCTGCTGGCCCCCGACGACTACGACGTGGCCGGCGCGGGCACCGGCGTCGTCGAGGCGGACGACCTGCTCGGTCCGGACCGGGTGCGCCCGGGGGACGTCGTCGTGGCGATGGCGTCGTCCGGGCTGCACTCCAACGGCTACAGCCTGGCCCGGCACGTGCTGTTCGACCGGGCCGGCTGGGACGTCGACCGCGACGTGCCCGAGCTGGGCCGGACGCTGGGCGAGGAGCTGCTCGAGCCGACCCGGATCTACGCGCTGGACTGCCTGGCGCTGGCCAGGGACGCCTCGGCGCACGTGCATGCGTTCGCCCACGTGACCGGCGGGGGGCTCGCAGCCAACCTGGCCCGGGTGCTGCCGGCGGGGGTGAGCGTGCGTGTCGACCGGTCCACCTGGACGCCGGCGCCGGTGTTCGACCTGGTCGCCCGGCTCGGCGGAGTGGCCCGCGACGAGCTCGAGCGCACCCTCAACCTCGGGGTCGGGATGGTGGCCTTGGTCGGCCCGGACGGCGTCGTCGAGACCCTGCGGGTGCTGGCCGGGCGGGGGGTGCCGGCCTGGGTGGCCGGAGAGGTCGCCGCGTCATCGGCGGGACAGCCCGGTGAGGTGCAGCTGAGCGGGGACTACCGGGCCTGACGCTGGCCGTCACCCTCGTCGTCGTCCTCGTCGGTCTCGTCGAGGTACGCGGCGTAGGGGTCGTCGTACTCGTCGTCGTCCGCGGAAGCCGTGTCGGAGCCGGTCTCGACGACCGTATCGACGTCAGCGGCGTACGAGTGCCGCGGACGCTGTCCGGACAGCTCCGCTTGCAGCGCATCCAGGTCGGTCCCGTGCGAGCTGTACTTGAGCTCGCGGGCCACCTTGGTCTGCTTGGCCTTGGCCCGGCCGCGCCCCATGGCTCGACCCCCTCGTGTACCGGTGACGTTCGGGGCTTCATGGCCCCGGTTGCCTGCTGGCTGATCGGCGTGTGCCGGCGGCGCGCACACACCGGACCGACGGCGGGGCCGCCGGTCCACCCCCTACCGTACCCGCTCCGGCGCGCTTCAGGGAGCCGCCGCGTCGCTGATCAGTCCCGGAAACAGCGTCCGGGCCCACGGGCCGGCCGCCATCCGCTCCTCGGCGAGCCGGTCGGCGGCCGCTGCCGGGGTGGTCCGGTCGCGCTCGGCCACGTCGATGACGCGGAGCAGGACGTCGAAGATGCCCTCCGTCCTGGCCCGGGCGCGGGCCGGATCGAACCCGTGCAGCTCGTCGGCGACCTGGATCACACCGCCGGCGTTGACCAGATAGTCCGGCGCGTAGAGGACGCCTCGACGGGCCAGCTCGTCGGCGGTCCCGGCGTGGGCCAGCTGGTTGTTCGCGCCGCCGCACACGATCGTGGCGCGCAGGGCCGCGACCGTCGCGTCGTCCAGCGCCCCGCCGAGCGCGTTGGGCGAGTAGATGTCCAGGTCCATGGCGGCCAGCGCCGCTGCGTCGACGGCGACAGCGACTTCGGGGTGCTGCGCCATGAGTCGGCTGAGGGCCGCCGCGTCCACGTCGCTGACCGTCACCGTGGCCCCCGCCTCGAGCAGGTGGCCGACCAGCCGGTGGCCGACCTTGCCGACCCCGGCGACCCCGACCCGCCGCCCGGCGAGGTCGGCGCTGCCGTACCGGTGCTGGGCACAGGCCCGCATGCCCTGGAAGACGCCGAACGCGGTGAGCAGGCTGGAGTCGCCGGCCCCGCCGCGCTCAGGCGACCCGCCGGTGGCGAACCGGCAGGTCTCGGACACGACGTCCATGTCCTGGACGTAGGTGCCGACGTCGCAGGCCGTCACGTACCGGCCGCCGAGCGCCTGCACGAAGCGGCCGTAGGCTCGCAGCAGGTCGGGCGTCTTGTCTAGCGCCGGGTCCCCGATGATCACGGCCTTGCCGCCGCCGTGGTCCAGGCCGGCAAGCGCGTTCTTGTGGGACATGGCCCGGGACAGCCGCAGCGCGTCGGCCGTCGCCTCCTCCTCGCTGGCGTAGCGGTGGAAGCGGGTTCCGCCGAGGGCCGGGCCCAGCGCCGTGCTGTGCACGGCGATGACGGCGGTCAGGCCGGTCTCCCGGTCGTGGCAGCGGACCACCTGCTCGTGCTCGCTGTGCTCCATGCTCGGCAGCCTAGGCGTGTCAGGATGCCACGGTGAGGACCTCGCTGGTGCCCCCCTACGCGGCCTTCCTCCGGGTGTACGAGCCGCTCGAGGCGTTCCCGGATGGCGAACGCCAGCACTGGCTGCGCTACCTGCGCGCGCCGGAGCGGCCGGACTCGGCCGACCTGGTCGCCGCCGAGCACGCGGCGGCGCTGAGCCGGGCGACCGCGCTCCCCCCGCTGGCCGCGCCGGAACGGGACAGCGGGCACGCGTACGTGCTGCACCTGGACGGCGTCCCCTTGGTCTGCCCGGGCCAGGAGCGGTTGCGGTCCTGGTTGGCCCTCGAGGCCTTCCGGTCGTCGAACCCGCCGGCGCTCGTGGGCGCGGTGCTGCAGCCGGAGGCGGTGCGGGCGGCCGCCGAGGCCCTGGCGCAGTGGCGCGCCGACCACCCCGGTCGGCAGCCCCGCATCCTCACGGCCACCTGGCGGGTGCCCACCGGGTGGTTCGCCGCCTTCGCCGGCCGGGAGCGGGAGCTGCACACCGACCCGGTCCCCGTGCTGCGTTACCGGGCGACGATGGCCGACGCGCGCCGCCGGATGGCGCGGGCGCTGGCCGTGCTGCGGCGCAACCTGGAGGACGGCACGGTCACCCACGAGGTCGAGTCGGTGGCCCGGTGGCTGGAGGAGTTCCACCCGCGAGGGGTGGTCGAGCTCGACTACGGCGGCCTGGTCGGGCTGCTGGACCCCACGGCCCTGGAAGCCGACACCTCGGCCGCCGACGTCGCCGAGGGGCTGGCCTCGCTGGCGGCCGGAGCCCCGCAGGACGCCGCGGCGTCCTACGCCCGCCTGCTGGAGCGCTGGCGGGCGGTACAGGCCCTCGCCCAAGCCGGCTGACCCCCACCCTTCATGCGGCTGGGTGGGTGGGGCGGGTCCCCCGGAGTTGATCGTTTCGGTGGAGGCAACTAGTCCGTCCGGCTCATCCGGGAAATGGCTCTTCCGGGCCATTTCGGACAAGCCGGGCGCAACGGGATGATGACACCCTGCGGTCGTCCCAATCCCGGGTCGGCCGCAAGGTGCGGACGCACAGGCCCAACCCTTCACGAGAGGTGGATCCGCGGTGACCACGCGCGCGTCCGACACGGAACCGCTGCTCACGCCGTCTGAGGTGGCGTCGATGTTCCGCGTCGACCCCAAGACCGTGACCCGGTGGGCCAAGGCCGGCAAGCTCACCTCCATCCGCACGCTGGGTGGCCACCGGCGCTACCGCGAGGCCGAGGTGCGTGCCCTGCTCGCCGGCGTCTCCGGAGACCCCACCGAGAACGCCTAGGCGTCCAGACGTCCGGCCGGCAGCCGGACCACGGCGCGAAGCCCCGGCCCGCCCCCGACGGGGTCGGTCAGCCGCACCGTTCCGCCCACCGACCGCACCAGCTCGCGCACGATCGCGAGCCCCAGCCCGGAGCCGCCGTCGTTGCGGCTGCGCGCGTCGTCCAGCCGGGTGAACCGCTCGAAGACCTGCTCACGGTCGGCTGGGGCGATGCCCGGCCCGTCGTCAGTGACTGTCAGCGTCACGGTGTCGTCCGCGGTCGACAGGTCGACCTCGACCGCCCCGGCGGCATGCCGCACCGCGTTGTCGACCAGGTTGGTGACGATCCGGCTGCCGACAGAGCTGGGCGCGACCACCGGGGCGTGGGCAGCGCCGGTGCGGTGCATCGGCACCCGTCCGGCCGGCCGGTCCAGGACGACGTCCACGACCGTCGCCAGGTCGCACCCCCCGGACTGCTGGGTGTCGGCGGCGCCGGCGCCCTCGTCCATCCGCGCGAGCAGCAGCAGGTCGTCGACCAGCCGCCCCATCCGTTCGGTGTCCGACAGGGCCCCCGACGCCACCCGCTCCCAGTCCGCCTCGGCCGGGTCCAGCAGGGCCACCTCGAGGCCGGTCCGCACCGACGCCAGCGGGCTGCGCAGCTCGTGCGCGGCGTCGGAGGTGAAGGACCGCTGGCGTGCGGCCGCAGTCCGGACCCGCTCGAGCATCGAGTTGAGCGTCAGCGCCAGCCGGTGGATCTCGTCGTCCGCCTGCGGCACCGGCAGCAGAGTGGCGGCGCCGGTCCCGGTGATCTCCTGGGCGCCCCGGCTCAGTGCCGCGACCGGGCGCAGCGCCGATCCCACGAGCAACCAGGCCAGACCGGCGAAACCCGCGGTGAGCAGCGGCACCCCGACGAGCAGGATCAGCTGGACGGCGTGCACCCCGCGCAGCACGTCGGTCGTGGAGACGGCGACCAGCACGGTCAGCCGGCCGCTCGACGGCCCAGCCTGGACGCCGACGACGCGCAGCTGGTCGTCCACCCCGATCCGGGTCCCCGCGAGGTCCACGGTCCGGCCGGCCCGGACCTGCGCCAGCGGACCGGCCTCGAGCAGCGGGGCGAGCCGGTCCCCGCCGGGGGAGGCCGCGCGCACCCGGCCCTGCGCATCGACCACCTGCACGACGCTGCCGCTGGTGGCCGGCACCGGGTCGGACAGCTGGCCGGAGTTGATCAGCGCCGCGACGTCGTGGGCCTGCTGCCGGGCCGCGTCGTCCAGCCCGCGCAGCAGCAGCGAACGCACCAGCACGACGAGCAGCAGGGCGCCGGCCGCGAGCGCGACCAGCACGACGGCGGTGGTGGCCACGGTGAGCCGGGCCCGGATGCTCAGGCGCGGCCACCACGGCGTCGGCTCAGCCGCCATCGGCCACCAGCCGGTACCCGGAGCCCCGCACGGTCTCCAGCGAGTGGCGGGCGAACGGCACGTCGATCTTGCGGCGCAGGTAGCCGACGTACACCTCGACGACGTTCGGGTCGTCGGAGTCGTGGCCGCCCCACACGTCCTCGAGCAGCTCGGTCTTGCCCACGGCCTCGCCGGGGCGGCGCATCAGCGCCTCGAGCAGGGTGAACTCCCGAGGGGTGAGGGCGAGCTCGACCCCGGCCCGGGTGGCCCGCCGAGCCGCCGGGTCGAGCACCAGGTCGCCCACCTCGAGGATGGCCGGACGCTGGCTGCCACCCCTGCGCAGCAGCGCCCGGATCCGGGCCACCAGCACCACCCAGGCGAACGGCTTGGTCAGGTAGTCGTCGGCGCCAAGGTCCAGGCCGTCGGCCTGATCGTACTCGCCGTCCTTGGCGGACAGCATGAGCACCGGCACGGTGCTGCCCTCGGCGCGCAGCTGCTGGCAGACCCGGTAGCCAGACAGGCGGGGCAGCATGACGTCGAGGACGACAGCGTCGTAGCCGCCGTCTCGGGCCAGCCGCAGCCCGGCCTCACCGTCGTGGGCCAGGTCGACGGCGAAGCCCTCGGCCCGCAGCCCGCGCTGCAGCGACTCCGCGAACCTCAGCTCGTCCTCGACCACCAGTAGGCGCACGAGTCCAGCCTGACTCATGGACGCCGCCCCCGGTACCGCCCCCGCGGTCTCTCAAGGATCTCTCAGCGACCCCGGCGCAGACTGGGCCCATGGCGCGATCACTTCCCCTCCTCAGTTCCCGACGGGCCCGCTGGGCCGTGCCCGTCGCCGTCCTCGCCCTGGTGGGCCTCGGCCTTGGCCTCGGCGCCGGCGGTGCCGTGGCCAACCCGGGTCTGCCGCCCAAGACGGCCGGCGAGCTGCTCGCAGCGGTCGCCAACGCCCCCAACCAGCCGTTCTCCGGCACGGTCGTCGAGACCGCCAACCTGGGGTTGCCCGCACTGCCGGACACCGGCGGTTCGACGTCCCCGCAGGCCCTGCTTACCGGGTCGCACACGTTGCGGATCTGGTACGCGTCCCCGAAGCAGGTCCGGCTGGCGCTGATCGGTGACCTCGCCGAGACCGACCTGATCCGCAACGGCACCGATGCGTGGCTGTGGTCCAGCCGGACCAACACCGCCACCCACACCGTGCTGCCCGCCGAGGCGGCGGGCGCCACCCCGTCGCCGACCACCCTGCCGGTCGACCCGGTCACAGCGGCCCAGCAGGCGCTCGCGGCCATCGACCCGACCACGGTGGTCACCGTCGACGGGACCAGCCTGGTGGCCAACCGGCCGGCGTACGAGCTGGTGCTGACACCGCGTGACTCGTCGTCGCTGATCGGCCAGGTCCGGCTGGCGCTGGACTCCACGACCTTCCTGCCGTTGCGCGTGGAGGTGTTCGCGAGGGGCGGCACCGCACCGGCCTTCGAGACCGGGTTCACCGCGCCGCTGCAGACGGCCCCGCCGGACGCCTCGGTGTTCAGCTTCACCCCGCCGCCCGGCGCCACGGTCACCAACCACAGCGCGCCGACGACCCAGCCGGGCACGTCGGCGCCGTCGATGTCCCCCACGGTGGTCGGCTCCGGCTGGATGTCGGTCCTGGTGCTGCACGGCGTGACCGCCTCGTCGCTCAGCTCCAACGCCACGGTGGGCAGCGTGCTCAAGGCGACCACACCGGTCCAGGGCGCGTTCGGCAGCGGTCAGCTGCTGAGCACCCCACTGCTGTCGGTGCTCATGCTCAGCGACGGCCGGACGCTGGTCGGAGCCGTCCAGCCGAGCGTGCTCGAGCAGGCCGCCACCTCCGCGCCGGCGCCGACGACGTCGTGACCGACACCGTCCCGAGCCCGGTCACCGAGCGTGGCCCGGCGCCGGTGGTGGCCCCCCCCACCCCGGCGCTGGCCACCCGCGGCCTGACCAAGCGGTTCCGCGGCGGCCAGGTCGCGGTGGACGGCGTCGACCTGATGGTTCCGCACGGGTCGGTGTACGGCTTCCTCGGTCCCAACGGCTCCGGCAAGACGACGACCATCCGGATGCTGCTCGGCCTGATCGCGCCGACGTCGGGGGAGCACGACCTGCTCGGACGCCGGATGCCGGGAGCGGCGGCCGAAGTCCTGCCCAGGGTCGGCGCCCTCGTCGAAGGCCCGGCCTTCTACCCCTACCTGAGCGGCTGGGACAACCTGGCCCGGATCGACGCGGCGGACCGGACCGTCGACCCGGCCACCGGCCGGGCCCGGATCGGCCTCGCCCTGGAGCGGGTGGGGCTGTCGGCCGCGGCCCGCAAGCGGTACCGCAACTACTCGCTGGGCATGCGGCAGCGGCTCGGCCTGGCCGCCGCCCTGCTGCGGCCCCGGGACCTGCTGGTGCTCGACGAGCCCACCAACGGCCTGGACCCGCAGGGCACCCGCGAGGTACGGGCGCTGATTCGCGAGCTGGCCGCGGAGGGCGCCACGGTGTTCCTCTCCTCGCACCTTCTGTCCGAGATCGAGCAGGTCTGCTCGCACGTCGGCGTCATGAGCCGGGGTCGTCTGGTGGCCCAGGGGACGCTGCGCGAGCTGCGGGACGTCGCGGCACCCCGGGTTCGGGTGGTGACCGGGCAGCCCGCGGAGGCGATGGCCGTGCTCACCGCCTTGGGACTGGCCGCGCCGGAGGCTCGGGACGGCCAGGTCCTGGCGACGCTCGACGGCGTGCCGTCCGAGCGGGTGACCGAGGCGCTGGTCCGGGCCGGCATCGGGGTCCGCGAGCTGGTGGTCGAGCGGCCCGACCTCGAGGACGTGTTCGTCTCACTCACCGGGGAGGGCTTCGATGTCGACCAGTGAGCTGACCCGTCCCGCGACGTATGGCCTGCTCGACCGACCGGCCCCGGTGAGCACGCGGCTGCTGCGCTCGGAGCTGCGACTGGTGTTCCGCCGGCGGCGCAACCTGGCGATCCTCGGTGTGCTGGCCTGTGCCCCGCTGCTGCTCGGCATCGCCATCAAGATCGGCGGCGGGGGTGACGGCGGGGGTGGCGGTCCGGCGTTCATCGGCCAGATCACCCGCAACGGGCTGTTCCTCGCCTTCACCTCGCTGGTGGTGACGCTGCCGCTGTTCCTGCCGCTAGCGGTGTCCGTGGTGTCCGGTGAGTCGGTGGCCGGCGAGGCCTCGGCCGGGACGCTGCGCAGCCTGCTCGTCGTCCCGGTGGGCCGGACCCGGCTGCTGCTGGTCAAGTACGCCGGGATCGTGGCGTTCGGGCTAGCCGCGGCCACGGTCGTCGGGGCGATGGGGGTGCTCGTCGGGCTGCTGCTGTTCCCCACCGGGCCGGTCACGCTGCTGTCGGGGTCGACCATCTCGTTCGGCGCGGCACTGATGCGGGTGCTGCTCGTGGTGCTCTACGTCGCCGCCATGCTGGCCGGCATCGCGGCGATCGGGCTGTTCATCTCCACGTTGACCGAGGTGCCGCTCGCCGCGATGGCGGCCACGGCGATCACCGTGGTGGTCGTCGCGATCCTCGACTCGGTGCCGCAGATCTCCTCGATCCACCCGTACCTGTTCGTGCAGTGGTGGTTCAGCTTCGGCGACCTGATCCGTGACCCGGTGGTGTACGGGCCCATGGTGCACGGGCTCGTGGTCCATGCCGTCTACGTGGCGGTCTTCGGCTCGCTGGCCTGGGCCCGGCTCACCACCAAGGACGTCTCCGGCTGAGATCGGCTGCGCTAGGCTCCGGCGGCATGCGAGTGAGGAGATCGCCATGGCTGGTGCCGTCACTGACCGAACCGAGGCCGACTGGACCGACGTCCTCGCCTCGGTCCCGCTGTTCGCCGGCCTGTCCAAGCGGCACGTGCACAGCATCGCCAAGCTGGCCAAGGTCCAGAGCTACCCGGCGTTCACCGAGCTCGTCCGCGAGGGCCACCGGGGTGAGTCGTTCTACCTGATCCTGGACGGGACAGCGGTCGTCCGGCCCCCGGGCAAGCGCGCGGTGAAACTGGGCTTCGGTGACTTCTTCGGGGAGCTGTCGCTGCTCGACAACGCGCCCCGGTCGGCGACCGTCCAGGCGCAGAGCGAGGTGCTGGTCGCGCGGATCGGCCGGACCGACTTCCTGCGGATGCTCCAGCACGAGCCAAAGGTCGCCCTGGTGCTGCTCACCAGCCTGGCCGGCCGGCTGCGCGCGACCGAGGCCTCCGCCCGCCACTGACCTGCCGCGGGAACCGGCGGCCCCCCGCGGTCGTTCACGTGCCCGGGGCGTCTGCTCCTGAAAGACGACGGGAGTGGGCGTGGACAAGGCATGACACTGTGGTCCGCGACCGTCTCCCAGAGGGGTCGCAAGGGTTCCCTGGCGTCGCGGGCGGTGGCCCGTGACTCTGTGCTGCGCCGGTTGGACTGGGTCCTTGCCCTCGCCGTGGCCGCGCTGCTGGCCCTCGGGACGGTGCTGGTGTGGTCGGCGACCCGGCAGCGGGAGCTGGACGCGGGCCTGGACCCGCAGGCGTTCTTGAAGAAGCACCTGCTCAACATCACCATCGGGCTGGCGCTGGCGGTGGTGACCACGCTGCTGGACTACCGGATGCTGCGCGCC
>DATCDE010000153.1 GCA_036510875.1 Actinomycetes bacterium | reverse complement strand
CCATCCCCGACTGTGTTCCTGGACCACTGCGAACAGGGTTGACCCGCCCAGGCAGCAGGAAGCCCGCCGCCCCCGAAGGGGTGACGGGCTAGGACCCGGTCCAGGTGTTCGAGCGGCGGGCCTGCTCGTACACCTTGGCGACCTGCTCCGGGGTCAGGCGCCTGGGTGCCCGCTTGAACGCCGCGGGGATGTCCATCCGGTCCAGGACGGTCACGTCGTCCGGCAGCTGCTTGATGGTGACGTCGGGGATGAGGGTGCCGGTGAGGAAGACCAGCACGGGCCGGACCGGGACTGGCAAGCCCACCGCGGTGGAGAGCAGGCGTTCAGCGCGCTCAGCTTCGTGCCGGCTGTTGCGCAGGTAGGGCACGGAGTGGCCGTCGACCTTGATCGCGTACCGGCCGACCCAGACGCTCTTGCCGGGGTGGGTCTTGGTGTTCACGGTGTAGATCCCGCCGTGGCCGATGAGGACGTGGTCGATGTCGCTGCCCCGGTTGCCGACGGGGACGGCGTGCAGGACGTGCCAGCCGTGCTTGGTCAGCTTGTCCAGCTTGGCCCCGACGGTCTCCTCGCCGTCCGCGCCGACCCGCCAGGCCCGCTCGTCGGTCTTGACGTCGAAGGCCCTGGCCAGGAGGGCGCCCACCTTGGTCCGCTCTCTCATCGTGGCGACATTGACCTTGACCTCGACCTCGGCTTGGGCCTGGGCGGCCTGTCCTGGGCGGTTGCCCGCGAGGTCGGTCCAGGCCGGCTCGGGACGCCCAGGGAGGGCCGTAGCGGCCTGGTGCTCCGAGAGTGGACTGGGCGGGCGTAGGCCTCTGCTGGCGCTTCCGGGGTCGTCAGTGGACTCTGGAAGGCCGTAGGAGTCGGCCAGCGCGGCCTGGCAGGCATCCGCCAGGTCGGGCCGTTCCAGGGTGGTCTGGCCGGTGGTCAGGTCCAGCCAGCCGACCCGCTGCCCGTCGGCGTTCACGTACAGCCGGTCCTTGCCGTACTTCGTCCAGCGGGACACGGTCAGCGCGGTCACCTGGGAGTCCTCGACAGGCGAGGCGGTGGGTTGACCCAGGACTCGACGAGCTGCCCGAGGCATGGCGAAGCCCCGCCGCCCCGAAGGGCGACGGGGCGGTAGTCGTTCAGAACTGGGCGAGTTGGTGCCGCTGCTGGCGGCGCTGCTGCCACGACAGAACCGGTAGATCGGCGGCAGCGAGGTAGGTGACTAGGTCGTTCTTGAACATCGCGCACGGGGCGAAGGCCATCGGCCGGTAGACCCGCCGCACCACCCGGGCGGGCAGCATCATGTTGTCGAAGGTGCCGTAGCCGGTGTTCACGAGGTGGCACTCTGCAGGGTGCTGGGCAGCCGGAGCACCTGCAGGCGTACTGCCACGAGTTCGAGTTCCGTTGGAACAGGCGCCGCTCACGCGCCCGCGGACTGCTGTCCTTCCGCCTGCTCCAGCAGGCCGTGCGGACCGACCCATACCCGTACAAGGAGATCCGCAAGGTCCCGAGCCCACGCACGGAGGACAAGAAACCGATCCCACCAGCAGGGCGGCGGCCCCTCCCGCTCTCACTCGACCAGCCCGATGCGAAGCGCCCGCGGCGCCGCCACTGGCAGGCCAACCCCTGACCTTCCCCGCTGGCCGGTTCTCAGCTGTGCGCCGAGTACTGCCTGGCAAGGACGCCCATGATCACGTCGTCGTGCCAGACGCCGTCAAGCTGGCAGCTCTCGCGCTCTCGCCCCTCCTCCACGAAGCCGCAGCTGCGGTAGCAGGCGATCGCGGGCTCGTTGAAAGCCAGCACGCGGAGATCGACCCTATGCAAGCCCATGTGGCCGAAGGCGTGATCGAGGACAAGCCGGGTGGCCTCGCTGCCGAGCCCGCGGCCGAGCAGCTCCGGGGCGAACATGCCGACGGCGAACCGGGCCTTCCGATCGGCGTCGCTGATGCTGTGGAGGAAGGCGACCCCTGCCAGCGTGCCCTCGACCTCGATTACCCAGTACCGGCCCGACGCGTCCTCGGCCAGACGCAACTGCTCCTGGTACCACTCGTCGGCCTCGCCCGGGGTCATCTCACCGGAGGTGCGTTCGTGGCCGTAGTTCCATTCGATCTCGCGGTGCTAGCCATGCGAACAGCGAGCCTGCACATCGCCAGGCTCGGCAGCCCGGAGGGTCACCCGTGGGCCACGCAAGGTCGGGGCGGTCATGCAGCCCATGGTGCCAGCCTGCTCCTCGTGCGCAGCAGGCACCGCGCGGGCCTTCCCCTGAGGCGATCTCAGCCGCTACATCTTCGCAGTGCGTGGTAACGACATGGATGGCCCATTCGCGCCATTGTCGCCGAGCGCTTCGCGAACCGATCCCCACGAACCCTGGGACGTGGGGTGCGGCACCGGGGCTCTACTGGACCTTGGCGTCCTCGAACCTCGTCAGAGCACCGGGGTCGATCCCAGCCAGCGAATGCTGAACATGTTCGTTCGGAACCACCCCGACGTCGGGCGACTGGTCCCGGCGAGGTTCGAGGACATCGAGGATCTGGCGCCGGACTACGACCTGGCCACGGCGATTGAAGTCCCAAGGATCGACGTCGGGCGGCTGCGAGACTTGTCCACTGATCTCGTGATCCTCACGACCGGCGGCGACGTCATGGTTCTCCCGGGAATAGCAAGATCATGGAGGGAGACGCGGTGGAAGACTGGGGAAGATGGGTTCGTCACGCTGGTCGATCGGCTCGCTGGCACCTACGTCGGTCCTCAGGCAGTGCTCGAAGGTGTCTTCATGCGACTCGGGGAGATCGGCGATGACTATGCCGTGGTGCCCGAGCAGTTCGTCGCCGACGGTGACACCGTCGTCGCGCTCGGGCACCCTCCACGTGTGGACCATGGACGGCGGCAAGGCCGTTGCCTTCCAGCAGCACGTTGACACCATCAGGGTTCGCGAACTCAGCTGGCCGCCCGCGCCGACGGACGCGACCTGACCGGCAGACCCTCGGCGAGCGCCTCGCGTGGATGGCCACTGGTCTTCGTGACCGTCCCGGAAGGCTGGTTCGCTCGTTAGAGGCCATGCAGAACACTTCGGGGCGGTCAGGTGGAAGCGCTGGTGACGGCCGTGTGGAGCGCGTCGCGATTGTCTGCTAGCCAGTCGCGTCGACGATTGATGCGGTCTCCAGCGCCTTCGTCCCACATACGTTGCCAGCCGCCGGCGAAGCGACTGGCCCGCGCTCGCATGAGGAACCAGGTCCGATCAGCGCTGTTGAGCGCCACTTCTGCGACGCGTGCCCGGTCGTGCGGGGCCAGTCCGTAGGCGTCGACCAACTGGGCCGCCCTAGCGATAGCGTCCTCGTCTCGAAGAACCGCTTCGCGATCCTCAGGCGGCATCAGCGGTGCCCACCACAGGAGCAGGTTGCACACCTCATCGACACGGCTGGACGGCTTGAGCATGTCGAAGTCGATCAGTGCGACCGCTCGACCCTCCCGGAAGACCACGTTCTCCGGAGTCACGTCACGATGCCCGATGAACGTCGGGCCGGGACCGATGGCCTCTGGGATACCGGCAGGTGACAGCTCGGGCACGATCCCGTCCGCAGGCAGCCCCCAGCCAACCAGGACGTCATCGAGCGCCCTCAAGAGCACCGCGACGCTGATCGCCCGATCAAGATCAGCGACCCACTCCGGCCACGGGCGGGTGGCCACGTCGCCCTCGATGAACGTCAGCACTTCCCGACCCTCGTCATCTACACCGAGGAATCGAGGAGCCCCACTGAAGCTCGCGAACTCCAGATGCCGCAGAACTCGGTGCACCAACGGGGAGTGAAGGCCCTGCGCCCGACGAACCGTGTCGCCGACCCGAACGATTCCATCGGTGACATCACCACCGAACAGAGGAACCTCGCCGAGTGACTGCTCTTGCTGAGGACGCCACACCTGTCTCGGCACGAAGGGACTTGGCGGCTCAGACACCCTCATAGCATGCTGGCCGGCCGGCCACCGGGCGAGCGAGATCGGCACATCGCATGCACCCTCAGCGGCGCACGCTAACGGCGTTTCTACGTAACCCGGAAACGTGTCATCGGCGACCTCATCCGCAGGATCCAAGGCTGTCATCGTCCGTTTGCCGGTCGCGTCCCGGTCGCGGGGTCTAGCGTCGCCACAACCAACCGCTGGAGGCATCATGTCCAAGTTCCTGTTCGAAGTGAACTACACGCTCGACGGCGTTCGGGGTCTGCTCGCCCAGGGTGGAACAGCCCGCCTCGCGGCAGCCCAGGCGGCCGCTGAGAGCGTCGGCGGCAACATCGAGACGTTCCACTACGCCTTCGGCGTCACCGATCTCTATGTGATTGCGGAGATGCCGGACCACGCTGCCGCGGCTGGGTTCGCGCTGGCGGTGTGTGCTGGCGGTGGGGTGACGACGAAGACGGCGGTGCTTCTCACCCTTGAGGAGGTCGACGCGGCCGCCGCGAAGCAGGTCGGATACC
>DATCDE010000152.1 GCA_036510875.1 Actinomycetes bacterium | reverse complement strand
ACCACCCAGCGGGGGGCGGAGGAGGCGCGCAGTCGGCGCAGCACGCCGTCCTCGCGGTAGCGGGCCAGGTGCACGGGCAGGGCGAGCAGGCCGACGGCGGCCCACACGAGGGCGATGTAGCCGGGCACGTAGAAGTCCAGCGGGCCGGCGCCTCGGTAGTAGCCGGCGTCGGGCTGGTTGCCGAACACGCCGCCGAGCACGAACAGGAACAGCAGGGGCAGCGCCAGGGTGAAGATCACGGTCAGTGGCTCACGCAGGAACAGCTTCAGCTCCACCCAGGTCGACCGTTGAAGTGCGCGCATGACGCCTCACTCCTCCAGCCCGTGGCCGGTGACCTTCAGGAAGACGTTCTCCAGGGTCGGCTGCTCGACCCGGACGTCGTCGGGGCGGATGCCGTGACTGACCAGGGCGGCGGCGACGTCGACGAGGACCGGGCCGGTGCCGGTCACGGTGACCAGGTCGCCGACCCGGGTGAGGTCGGCGACCTGGGGCAGTGCCTGGAGCCAGGACAGGTCGTTCGCGGTGGTGCTGAACCGCAGGGTGACGTGGTCGGTGTGGCGGGTGACCAGGGCGTGCGGGGTGTCCAGGTCGACGAGTCGGCCCTGGTCGACGATGGCGATCCGGTCGCACAGCTGCTCGGCCTCTTCCATGAAGTGGGTGACCAGGACGACGGTGGTGCCGCGGTCCCGGATGCGTCGGATGAGGTCCCAGGCGACGTGCCGTGCGGCCGGGTCGAGGCCGGTGGTCATCTCGTCGAGGAAGACGACCTGCGGGTCGTTGACCAGGGCCAACGCGATGAACAGCCGCTGTCGCTGCCCGCCGGACAGCTGCGCGAACGCGGCGGTGCGCTTGTCGGCCAGCCCCCACTGCTCGATCAGGTCCGGCCAGTCGACCGAGTGCGGGGTGAACGAGGCGAACCACTGCAGCGCCTCCCACACCTTGATGTTGTGCGGCAGCGCGGACTCCTGCAGCTGGCACCCGATCCGCCGTCTTAGCTGGACCGCCTGGGTGCCCGGGTCGAGGCCGAGAACGCGCAGCGTGCCACCGTCGGCGCGGCGAAGCCCCTCCAGGCACTCCACTGTGGTGGTCTTCCCGGCACCGTTGCGGCCGAGCAGCCCGAAGATCTCCCCACGGGCGACGTCGAAGGACACCCCGTCCACCGCGACGGTGCTGCCATACCGTTTGGACAACCCCGCCACGCTGATCACCGTGTCGGCGTCCCCCCGGACGTCGGTCATGGTGGACTCCCGTCAGTCGACCCCACGTCGCGATGGCCCGACCCCGAGGCTGCCGGGACTCGAAGCGCCGGTCCAGGGGCGAATGTCACCGATCGGCCCGAGTTCGTGGTCGAGGTGAGGGCGTCGTCCGGGAGCCAGCGGCACTGCGGGTGCTTGGCTGCTAGCCCTTGGCGAGGTGCCCCACTCGGGGACCCATCGCCTCGCCGATCGCCGCCAGCCCGGATAGCGGCCGGATCATCACCGTGAACTCGCTCACCAACCCCTCGCTGTTGAGGCGCAGGTGGTCCAGTCCCTGGAGCTGCCGGCCGCCCACCGAGGCGGTGAACACCAGCGCGTGCGTGCCATCACCCTCCAGCTCGTCGACGTAGGCGAAGTCCTCGAACACCTCGAGCAGGTTCCAGAACAGCTCGGCCGCAGCGTCACGACCCACGAACGGGCGAAACGCCACCGGGCTGAAGAACCTCACGTCCTCGGCCATCAGCACCACCATCGCCGCGTGGTCGCGACGCTCGACGGCGGCCCGGAACGGATGCGTCATGCATCCAGCGTAGGCCGACACCACGCCCCAACCGCCGACGGCGGTGCCGAGAAGCGGGCTGATCTGTACTAGCCGGACCCGGACGCTCCCAGCGCCTGCCGTGCGATGGCGAGCTCGCCGGTGCTGAAGCACTCAGCCGAGCCGACGATGGCGGACATCTCCCGTTGCATAGCGCCCGTGGCCTGCTGACGCAGAGATGACGCGGGCGGTGCGCTGCTGCCAGGGAAGCGTCCGGTGATCAGCAGACTCTAGGTGACCGCCGGCGAACCGCGCCGAGAATCGGTACACCGAGGCACGGCTGGAGCCGTCCGTGGTCGCTACTCGCCCACCCGGCCATCTGCCAGCTCGCCGACGATGTCCAGATGGCCGGCGTGGCGGGCGTACTCCTGCAGCAGGTGGAACAGGATGCGTTCGAGTGTCGGCGGGTCGGCCCCGTCCCAGCGCGGGCCAGGCTTCCCACCTCGGACAAGACATGGGCTCGGACGATGCCGCGGCTGATCTCGGCTTGGGCCTGCAGCTGCGTCAGCAGTCCGGTCAGGGTCTCATCCGGCGCGACGTACCAGCGGCCGTCACGGTTGTCGCCCCACGGGGCGGCCACGTCGCAGCCCTCGAAGCCCCAGACCAGCCACCGCATCTCGACATGGGTCAGGTGCTTGAGCAGCTCGAGCGGCGTCCAGCCGGACGGCAGCCGGCTCGTCCGCAGCTCGCTGTCGGGCAGACCCTCGAGCTTGTCCACGATGACGGATCGGAAGTAGTCGAGATAGCCGAGAAACACCTCGGTGCGCGAGTCAACGACAACGGTGGGCGACGGGAACGGAAGACCCATGAGAA
>DATCDE010000151.1 GCA_036510875.1 Actinomycetes bacterium | reverse complement strand
CCCGCCGACGATCCCGCGCCTGCTCCCGAGAAGCCCACCCCGCCGCGCCGCGGACGTCCCCGCAAGGTCGCCGCAACCTGACGTTCCAGCTGACCGACTGGGTGCTGGAGCCGGCCGCAATCCTCCCTGCTGTCGGCTCGCCCTGGTCGATCGTGTCGAACAGGCGGCACCACGCGGCGCCGATCATCTCACCGTGGTCGTCGACGGCGACGGTGCCGAAGTCGGTGGCACGCGGCCAGTCGGCAACGTAGTGGGACATGTGCGGGTCGGCTAATAGCTGATCCCGCGTGAACCGTGCCCGGCCGTCCCAGTTCGCGGCTTCGAAGAGAGCGGCGGTCAGTCCCGGGCCATCCTCCAGGCCAGCATCGCGGAGGGGCATCGGCCCAGCCTCTCCCATTGCGACGCATGGCGCGACCAAAATCTCCGTCCCGGTACGCCATCCTCCAAGAACAAGCCCACGAACCGCACGGTCGTGGCCTGCAGCATCAAACCCAGCCGGTTGTGATCACCGCGCCGGTCACCGATCAGACTCTTGTCGGCGTCATCGAGGAAGAAGAACCGCTCCAAATCTGCCCGCGAAGGCACCCCTTCAAACCGCCCGTACGCGGCAACCTGAGCGTCAGTGAGGAACTCCATCGCCACAAGCGCCGACCGTAGAGGACCAACAGCGACCAGGCAGACCTTCTACCCGACAAGACATCAGATCGCCCATCAAGCGGCACCGCCCCGAAGATCATCGCTAGCGCCAACGGCTGGACGGATCATCCTCGACCCCGAACCTCTCGCTCCGGCGGGCCGAGGCCAACCTCCCGCCGCCGGCCGCTGTTCCGGCAGTTCAGCAGGGCGCACCGACCGGGCGCCGCCGCCGCGCGGGGTGTCGAAAAATCGTCGAAAAAGCTCTTGGTCGAGACGACCGGGCGTCGGGCCGGGTCAGTTTCATCGGCTGTTGGGTTACCTCCGATAATCGCCAGTTATGCCAGTCAGCGGGACTTACCCGACGTGGGAGATCTTGGCCCAACCGGGGGCCCCCGGGTCCCGGTTATGCGCTGATCGCTGCTCGCGGTGGCAGTCCCCTGTTACGGCGGCCGGAGAAGATCTCCGCGTCGGAGTGCGCCTGGTCGGTCAGGTTGGTGACGAGGTCCCATCCATCCGTCACGTCGAGGGTGAGCCGGCTGATTGCCAGGCGCACGACGTCCGAGGCGGACAACCCGTCGGGAAGCTGCTTGGCTGTCAGCTTCAGCCATTGCCGTTGAGCTGGCGTCAGGAAGACAGTGACTCTTTGATAGGTGGCGGCAGGATGCCCGTTCAGTTCGGGCTGGGTGCTTAGTTCTTTAGTCGACTTATTGCCATGGCTATCTAGTGGCTTAGTCGTTGAGTCGCTCAGTGGACCAGACACCTGGTCGTCTAGTGGTTTAGTCGCCTGAACGTCTGGTTGAGTGGTCGCTTGGTCGTCTAGTGGTTTAGTTCCGGTTTCGGCCGCAGTGGGGGGACGTTTTCGTCCCGCGCTGAGCATCTGGGCGGCGGTGAGTGTTTTACCCATTCTTGTGTGCTCGCATCCGATCCAGGACCTCTTTGACCAGTCCGCCGTAGGCAGCAGTGAGATCTGCGTTCGCGGCCGGGTCCCCGACGACCAGTCGGTCTGCCACTTGATCTTCTGCGGCGACCCGGCGGGGGATGGTTGTCTCGAAGAGTGGCAGATCGCTTTCCTGCAGGGCTTCGACGACTTCGCGGGTGATCCGGGTGCGTGGCTCGGTCATGGTGATGAGGACGCCGAGCAGGGGGGCAGTGATGAGGTTCTCTGTGCGGAAATCTTCGGTCCAGCCCAGGAACGCGCCGAGACCGCCCATGGCGAGCTTGGTCGCGCTCACGGGTGCGATGAGGTCGGTGGCGGCTACCAGAGCTGCGAGGGTGACGAGGGAGAGGCTGGGCGCCAAGTCCAGTACTGCGTAGTCGTATTGGTCGTCGGCCGGTGCCAGGGCCCTGGCGATGCGGTCCTCGCGGCGGGTCATGGAGACCAGTTCGGTCTCCAGTGGTGCCAGGCCGAGGGTTGAGGGCAGGAGGTCGAGGTTGGTGATCCTGGTGTGGAGGATGACCTGGTCGAGGGGGACGTTTTTGGTGATGACGTCCTGGAGGTCGTAGTCGACGTCGTCGGGGTCTTCGGCGAACCAGAAGGTCGCGTGTGCTTGGGCGTCCACGTCGACGAGCAGTGTGCGGTAGCCCTCTTGTGCTAGGCCGGCGGCGAGGTTGACGGCTGTCGTTGTCTTTCCGACACCGCCTTTGTGGTTGGCGATCGCGATTCTGCGCATGGGTGGGCCT
>DATCDE010000150.1 GCA_036510875.1 Actinomycetes bacterium | reverse complement strand
GGTCCACGGCCCGGTCGTCCTCATCGTCCTCGACACCGGGCAGTGGGCCCAGCTCGGCCGCCCTCGCGAGCGGGTCATCTGGTCGCCGTGGCGCCGTGTCGTCGTCTCGCTCCCGCTCGGTCATGGTGCCTCCCGTACGTCGCGAACTCGTTGCCGCGGGTGCATCCGCGGCACTCACCCCATACTGGCTCACGCTGTCCCGAACGGACAGGCTCGCGGCGCGCCGTCCAGGGACTGCCCCGCCCCGGTTCACTCGCGGGGCCCGACGTCTCGCCCGCCCCGGCCACCGAGACGCTGGCGCATGAGATTCGGCAAAGCCGCGCCGGCCCGCAGACCCGGATCCTAAGCAACCATCACCGATCTCGAGACCCCTGAGTCGAGCTCGTGGCGAGCGGCCACGGTGATTTCGGTGTCGCGCTGCTCGTCGCCCCCCGCACCTGCCCACGGTACGTGCTGGTACTCGTGGCGCGCTCGTGGCGCGCGGTCACATCCGACGGCCCGAGTGGGTGGTGGTGGCCGGTGCTCATATGCCGGACCGGGGCGGCTGGGCCGGCCGGCGGCGTCGCTGTGAACGGACGGCAGGGTCTGGGAGCGCCGCAGTGGCAGTGCTGGTGTCACCTGGTGGTGCTGCTCGGTCAGGAGCCGAGCGGCCCACGGGCCGACACCGGTGCCCGGCCGGGCGGCTGCGGTGGGCGCGGCAGCAGCGGAGCCCGCTTGCGAACCGGCCGGGTGACCGGCGCACCCGTCGTCACCTCGACCTCCTCGCCCGCGTGCCGCAGCAGCAGGCTGGCCGTCGCTCCACCGCGGATCGCATAGGTGACCTCGTCCGGGCGGACGTCCACCTTCAGGCGCAGGTCCTGCCATCGGATCGAGAAGCACAGCCGGGTCAGCCCTTCCGGCAGAGCCGGGTCGAACGACGGTACGTCCCCGTGGTCGCGGAAGCCACCGAAGCCCGCGACCAGCGCCAGCCACGCGCCCGCGAGTGAGGCCATGTGTAGGCCGTCCCTGCTGTTCCTCTGCAGGTCCAGCAGGTCGATCAGTGCCGCCTCGTAGGCGTAGTCGTAGGCAAGGTCCAGGTGGCCGACCTCGGCGGCCAGCACCGCCTGCGTGCACGCCGACAGCGACGAGTCGCGCACGGTGCGCCGCTCGTAGTAGTCGAGGTTGCGAGCCTTCTGCTCGGCGGTGAAGTGGTCGCCGCACCAGTGCATCGCGAGCACCAAGTCCGCCTGCTTGACCACTTGCTTGCGGTACAGATCAAAGTACGGGGCGTGCAGCAGCAGCGGGTACTTGCCCTGGCTGGCGACGAAGTCCCACTCGCCGTGCCGGGTGAACCCGTCCGACTGCTCATGCACGCCGAGCTCGGTGTCGTAGGGCACGTGCACGGCCGCCGCGGCGTCCCGCCAGGTCGCTTCCTCCTCAAGGGTCACGCCGAGATCGCGCGCGGTGTCCGGGTGCCGTTGCGCCGCGTCCGCCGCCGCGACCAGGGCTCGGGCCGCCATCAAGTTGGTGTAGACGTTGTCGTCGGCGACCGCGCTGTACTCGTCCGGACCGGTCACGCCGTCGATGTGCCAGCCGCCTGTTCGGTCGTGATGCCCGAGCGAGGTAAACAGCCGGGCGATCTCCACTAGCAGCTCGAGGCCGACCTGCCGCTCGAACGCCGTGTCACCGGTCGCCGCGCAGTGGCGGACCACCGCGGCGGCGATCCCGGCGTTGATGTGGAACGCGGCGGTTCCGGCCGGCCAGTAGCCGGAGCACTCTTGACCGCGGATCGTCCGCCACGGGAAGGCCGCGCCGGCCAGGTGCAGCTCGGCCGCCCGCTGGCGGGCCTGCTCCAGCGTGGCGTGCCGCCAGCGCAGCGCGTCCGCGGCTGCGGTCGGCTGGGTGTAGGTCAGCAGCGGCAGCACGAACATCTCGCTGTCCCAGAACGTGTGCCCGTTGTACCCCGGCCCGGTCAGCCCCTTGGACGGGATCGCCCGCCGCTCGGCCCGCGCCCCGGACTGCAGCACGTGGAACAGCGCGAACCGCACCGCCTGCTGCATCTCGGCGTTCCCGTCCACCTCGACGTCGGCGGCGTCCCAGAACGCGTCCAGATAGGCGCGCTGCTCGCGCACCAAGCCATCCCAACCGGCGAACCGTGCGCCCGACAGCGCGCTGGCGACCTGGCCTCGCACGGCGGTCTCCGAGCGCAGGCTCGACCAGCTGTAAGCGATCACCTTCACCACCCGCAGCTGCTCGCCGGGCTGCAGGGTGCACGCGACCGTGAGGCGGGCCCAGTCCTCGCGCACGGCGACCTCGGTCTCGGTGCGGCCGGGAGCCTGCAGGACGTGCCCCATCCCCGCACCCACCAGCAGGCCGCTGGCCCGGGTGCGGTGCAGCAACACCACCCAGTGGCCGTCGTGGTCCTGGGCGACCGACTGCAGTGGGTTCTCCAGCACCGCCGCGACCCGGGGGTCCGACGACAGGTTCGGCTGCTGCTCGTTCGCGACCAGCTCGGACTGCAGGATGATCCGCGCCGCGCGCCCCACCGGCTCGACCACATACTCGATGGCCGCGACCGCCCGCTGGGAGAACGACACCAACCGGCTCGAGCGCACCCGCACCCGGGTCTGCCCCGGCGAGGTCCACTCGACCGCCCGCTCGAGCAGACCGCTACGCAGGTCCAGCCGACGGTGATGCTCGTGCAGGTCGCCGTAGCGCACGTCGAACGGCGCGTCGTCCACCAACAGCCGGATGAGCTTGCCGTTGGTGACGTCGATCAGGGTCTGGTCCATCTCCGGATACCCGTAACCCGTTTCCGCGTACGGCAGCGGCCGCTGCTCGTAGAAGCTGTTGAGGTAGGTGCCGGGAATGCCGAACGGCTCACCCTCGTCCAAGTTCCCACGCAGCCCAATGTGGCCGTTCGAGAGCGCGAACAGAGACTCCGACTGCGCGAGCAAGTCCAGGTCCAGCGCCGTCTCGCTCACCGACCACGGCTCGACCGGGTACGGCCGCTGCACGATCACGAGCGATCCAGCAGGTTGGCCAGGTCCTGCACCACGGTGTCCGCGCCGTGCGCGCGCAACTCGTCCCCCTGGCCGACCCGGTCCACGCCGACGACGTAGCCGAAGTGGCCGGCCCGCCCCGCGGCGACGCCGGACAGCGCGTCCTCGAACACCGCGCACTGCGCCGGCCGCGACCCGAGCCGCCTCGCAGCGGCCAGGAACGTGTCCGGCGCGGGCTTGCCCCTCAGCCGCTCGTCACGGATCGTCACCCCGTCCACCGTCAGCTCGACCAGCGGCGCGAGCCCGGTCACCGTCAGCACCTCGCCAGTGTTGGCGGAGGAGGACACCACAGCCCGGCGAAGGCCCGCCTGCTCGGCGGCTACCAGATAGCGACGGGAGCCCTCGAACACATGCACCCCGCCCGTGTGAATGCGGTGAAGCACGATCGCGTTCTTGCGGCCGCCCAAGCCGTTGACCGTCTCGGCCGTGGGCGGGTCCGACGGCGTGCCCTCCGGCAGCGTGATCTGGCGGCCGGCCAAGAAGTCGCGGACCCCGTCGAGCCGCGGCTTGCCGTCGACGTACTCCTCGTAGTCATGCTGCGGGTCGAACGGCACGAACGGCGTGCCGTCCCGCTCGGCGCGGACCCGCAGGAACGCGTCGAACATCTCCTTCCACGCGGCGCCGTGCACCGATGCGGTGTCGGTGAGGACACCGTCCAGGTCGAACAGGCAGGTCCTGACGCCATCCGGGAGCCCGAGCATCGCCCACAACCACCTCCGCTGATCACCGTACGAACAAGTGCGACTCATCGGCAATGCCGCGCGGGTGCTGCGCGCACCGCCGGCGCGGACGGGGATGATCCGCCGGTGGAGTCTTGACGCCCCCAGTGTCCGGGCGTTGATCCACGGCGTTGCGTAGGTGTCGACCCCGCCGAGCCTGGATCGGGCACAATGTCGCTTACGGCTTCCCTGTCTCTGCTGGGACGTCCTCTCTGCCGGCGTCCACGGTCTTGGCGGTAGTCGGGGGCTCGGGGGACCGCCCTCGAGGTGGCCCATTCGGTTCCTGGGGGCCTTCCTGATCAAGCCGCCCGCCCGGCCCTGGGCTCGGCCGGGTTCGCGCTGATCGCCGTAGCAGCCATGCTCTCGACCGCGTCCGCGATCAACGCCACGTTGCACGGATCCGCTCGCATGACCTACACCATCGCGAAGTCCAGGGAGCTGCCGGCCGAGTTGGAACGTCCGATCTGGAATCAGCCACTGGAGGGGTTGTTCATCACAGTGGCGGCCACGATCGTGCTGGCAAACCTGTTGAACCTGGAAAGCATCTCAACCATGGGCAGTGCCGGCTTCTTGATCATCTTCGCGGTCGTGAACGTGGCCGAGGCCAGGACTTCCCACGTCCGTGGCTCGGCGGCTTGGATCTCGCTGGTGGCTGCCCTCGCCCGTGTCGGGGCCCTGGCGGCCCTGCCGGCCAGGAGCAGCCTGGGAGCCGCTTCAGTCCTTGGCGCCATGGTGGCTGCGTCCTTCCGAATCGAGGCAGCGTTCCGACGGATGGGGAGCAGGGCTCTCGGAGCTCATGGCGGTCAGGCACACGGCCGTCAGAACGGTGATCTTTGGCCATCCGAGGCCGCTGGTCAGGGGGTCGTTGAGCAGGTACCCAGCGCCAGATGCCGCGCTGGATACGCGCAGATGGTCTCCACCGATCCGGCGACCTCCGACACTTCGATGGCTCTCCGACCCGATCTGTGCGTCACGTGGTGCCCGTTCTTGCCGGTGGGGTTGGGCAGTAGCCGCCGAGGGAGAGCATGGCCAGGGCGGTCAGCGCCTCAGGGTTCAGACGGGAGTGACCGAGGCTGCCGTGGTTCCTGGGGTCAGCCGTCCTTGACAGCCGGCGGCGAGCTTCGTGCGGGCCGCCTCTTCGCATGATGGCTCGGTTCCTGAGCTGAGTCTCGTCCCAGAGGTGGTCCGGGTTCACTCGCGGCGCTTCTTGTCGTTGGCGGGGACCTTTGCCTCTGACCCCCTCTGAGGTGGAGGCGTTCAGTCGGGGGTGGGCGTCCTTGTGGCGTGTGCCGGCTGCATCGTTGCAGGGTCGCTCCCCCCGAGTACGAGGGCCTATTCCTGGATGGATGAGGGAGTGCACCATGAAGTATGTCCCGCCCGGTCGACCGGGCAGCATTGTGACCGTCCTGCCGCGGTATGAGAACTTCATCGGGGGGAAGTGGCTCGAGCCGACTGCCGGGAAGTATCGGGTCGATCTGAGCCCGGCCACCGCAGCTCCGATCACCGAGGTCGCCGAATCGACGCCGCAGGACGTGGAGTTGGCGTTGGACGCCGCGCACGCGGCGAAGGATGCCTGGGGTGAGGCGTCCGCCACGGAGCGGGCGGCTGCGCTGAACAAGGTCGCCGACGCAATCGAGGCGAACAAGGAGATGCTCGCGGTCGCGGAGAGCTGGGAGAACGGCAAACCGGTCCGCGAGACGCTGAACGCGGACATCCCGCTCGTGGTGGACCACTTCCGTTACTTCGCCGCGGCGGCGCGCTCGGAGGAGGGCCGCTCGACCGAGATCGACAAGGACCTGATCGCCTACCACTTCCGGGAGCCGCTGGGTGTCGTCGGCCAGATCATCCCGTTCAATTTCCCGCTGCTGATGGCGGCGTGGAAGCTGGCGCCGGCGCTGGCGGCCGGCAACTGCTCGGTCTTGAAGCCGGCCTCGCCGACCCCCTGGTCGATCCTGAAGCTGCTTGAGGTGGTCGAGGACATCGTGCCGCCGGGCGTGATCAACGTCGTCACCGGCCCGGGCGCCGAGATCGGCAAGGCCCTGGCCGCGAACCCGCGGATCGCGAAGATCGGCTTCACCGGTGAGACCGTGACCGGTCGGCTGATCATGCAGTACGCCGCGCAGAACCTGATCCCCTCGACCACCGAGCTCGGCGGCAAGTCGCCGAACATCTTCTTCTCCGACGTGATGGCCCACGACGACCAGTTCCTCGACAAGGCCATCGAGGGCCTCGTGCTCTACGCCTTCAACAAGGGCGAGGTCTGCACCGCCCCGTCCCGGGCACTGATCCAGGAGGACATCTACGAGGAGTTCATGGCCCGCTGCCTGGCCCGCATCGCCGCGATCAAGCAGGGCGACCCGCTGGACACCGAGACGATGATCGGCCCGCAGGTCTCCGCCCAGCAGCTGGCGAAGATCTCCTCCTACGTCGACATCGGCAAGGCCGAAGGCGCCGAGGTCCTCATCGGCGGTAAGCGCGCCATGGTCGACGGCGAGTTCGCCGACGGCTACTTCTTCGAGCCGACCGTGCTCAAGGGGCACAACAAGATGCGCGTGTTCCAGGAGGAGATCTTCGGACCCGTCCTGGCCGTCACCACCTTCACCGACGACGCCGATGCCCTGGCAATCGCGAACGACACCCTGTACGGGCTCGGCGCCGGCGTGTGGACCCGCGACGGCAACCGTGCCTACCGGATGGGTCGCAAGATCCAAGCCGGACGGGTGTGGACGAACTGCTACCACGCCTACCCCGCGGGCGCAGCGTTCGGCGGCTACAAGATCTCCGGCGTCGGCCGGGAGAACCACCGGATGATGCTCGACCACTACAGCCAGACGAAGAACCTCCTCGTCAGCTACAGCACCGAACCCCTCGGGTTCTTCTGAGTCATGACCGACGTG
>DATCDE010000149.1 GCA_036510875.1 Actinomycetes bacterium | reverse complement strand
ACGGCCGACCGACCCGCGGGTCGAAGAACGGCACGAACGAAGCGAAGAACGCCGGGTCGTCCAGCATCGTGTCGACCCGAGCCAACTCATCCGGTAGCCGCAGCAGTTCCTCCGGCCACACCGACTCCCACAACGACGGCTGATCGCCCACGATACGAAACACGATGGCCTCGATCCCTTCTAACCCAAGGGTTCGGGGCCATCCTCTCGATCACCAGACCGCCGGAAGCGCACCGCCAAGCCCCGACTTCTTCAGGTCGAAGTAACTAGTCCGGGGGATACTGGCGGGACCATGACGGACGGGCTGCGGGACTGGTCCACGCGGACGTTCGCGTCGCTTGACAATCCCAACTACCGCCGGTTCTTCATCGGCCAAGTCGTGTCCCTGGTGGGCACCTGGATGCAGTCGGTAGCTCAGGCGTGGCTGGTGCTCCAGCTGACCCACTCCGCAACCTGGTTGGGGCTGGCCGTTGCGCTGCAGTTCCTGCCGATCCTCCTCCTCGGGCCGTACGGCGGCGTCGTGGTGGACCGGGTCGACAAGCGGCGGCTGCTGATCGGCACCCAGCTGGCCGCCGCCGTCCAGGCACTGGTCCTCGGGTTGCTGACGGTCAACGGCCACGTGACGATCGCCTGGGTGCTCGCGCTGTCCCTCGGGCTAGGACTGGTCAACGTCCTGGACAACCCGGCCCGCCAGGCGTTCGTCCGGGAGATGGTCGACGGCGACCAGGTCCGCAACGCGGTGAGCCTGAACTCGGTGCTGGTCAACGTGGCCCGCGCTGTCGGGCCCGCGGTCGCCGGTGTGCTCATCGCGAGCGTCGGGGTGGGTGCGTGCTTCCTGGTCAACGCGGTCAGCTTCGGGGCGGTGATCGTGGCCTACCTGACCATGCATCGAAGTCAGCTCGCGCAGTCCGCGCCGGTGAGAAGGGCGCCCGGCCAGCTGCGGGAGGGGCTGCGCTACGTGCGGCGCGCCCCCCAGCTGCTGGTGCCGCTGCTCATGATGGCGCTGGTCGGCACCCTGACCTACGAGTTCCAGGTGGTGCTCCCGGCGCTGGTGACGCACACGTTCGGCGGCGACGCCCGGGACTACGGGCTGATCACCGCCGCGATGGGGGTCGGTGCGGTGATCGGCGGTCTGGTCAGCGCTGGACGGTCGGTCACCGGGATCGCGCCCATGGTGGCGTCCGCCTTCGTCTTCGGGGTCACCGACCTGCTCACCGCGCTCACCCCGACGCTGCTGCTTGCGGCGGTGTCGCTGGTGGCGGTGGGAGCGGCCAGCGTCTGGTTCCTCTCCACCGGCAACGCCACGCTCCAGCTCAACTCCGCGCCGGCAATGCGTGGACGCGTGATGGCGCTGTGGGCGGTGGCCTTCCTCGGCAGCACGCCCGTGGGCGGCCCGATCGTGGGCTGGATCGCCCAGCACGCCGGACCGCGGTGGGCGCTAGGGGTGGGCGCCGCGGCCGCGCTGGTCGCCGCGGCCATGGGGGCCCTCGTGCTGCGCCGGCGTCCGGCGGTCGATGTGGTTGTGCCCCAGGGCGACGGCACGTGAGCGGCCGAGTGCGGCTGCGACCCCTGTTGGACGACAGCCGCGACGAGTACGTTGGGCCGGGCCCGTGCGGAAGGGGGCAGCCATGCCCGTGTTCATGGTCGAACGGCGGTTTGCGGACCAGCTCGACGTCACCGCGGAGGTCGCCGATGGAATCAACCGGATCAACGACGCCGAGGGGGTGCGGTGGCTGTACTCGTTCCTCTCGGCGGACAAGCGCAAGACCTACTGCCTCTACGAGGCACCGTCGGCGGAGGCCATCCTGCGAGCGGCGGAGCGCGCCGGGCTGCCGGCTGACGTGATCGTCGAGGTGACCGGAACCCTGCAGTCGGATGGGTCGCTGTCAGCGGTCTGAGCGGTCGGCGCCGCCCAGCAGTCCCTGAGTCGCGGCGTACATCGCCGCCTGCGTGCGGTTGCCCGATCCGGTCTTGGCCAGGATGCTCCGCACGTGGTTGGCGGCCGTGTTCTCGCTGATCACCAGCCGCGCGGCGATGGCCCGGTTGCTCAGACCCTCACCGAGCAGGTGGAGCACCTCGGTCTCCCGCGCGGTGAGGCCGTCCCTTCGTTCGGACTGAGGGCGCTCGGGCGTCAGGGCGTCGAGCTGCTGCAGCACCCGCCGGTGTCCCAGCGGCACAGCGAGGCTCCGTGCCCGGTCCACCAGGTCGGCGACCGCTCGGGCGTCCGACTGCCCGCGTCGTCGCAGGTGGCGGGCGTGCGCCGCCAGGGTCAGCGCCTGGTGCACGGGGGCAGCCATCAGCATGTCCATCTCCATCGCGGAGGCGAACCACTCGTCGGCGGCCCCGTTGCCGAGCAGCGAGTCGACAGCTCCCAGGTAGCGGTCGGTGCTTCCGAACACGGCCACGAACTGGCCCGCCACCAGGTTCAGGCCGGCGTACTCAAGCAGCGGTCCGCGCAGCCGTCGCGCCGCGGCTTCGTCCTCCAGGGCGAGCGCGGCCTCTACCAGGAACGCCAGCACACCCGGCCACTGCGCGGAGTGCTCGTACCGGTGAAGCTGCTCGTCCAGCAGCCAGTGCAGCAGCCGCGACGACGACTCCACCAGACCCAGCTCGGTGTACAGCGCGAGCAGGCCCGGGGCCCAGAAGTCGCCGAGACGCTCGTCGCCCTTGATCACCGAGCGGACCGGCTCGAGGCCACCGGTCTCCCGTTGGATCATGTACATCTGGACCCCGTAGGGCCCCTCGGTGTCGTCGGTCCCGAACGACTCGCCGAGCTCGAGCAGGCCGGTGCAGCTGCGCTCGGCAGCGACGAAGTCACCGGCGACGAAGTGCCTTGCGTACTCCATGCAGCCAGCCATGTAGGCGAAGAAGTCCTGTCCGGTGGCCCGTGCGGTGTGGATCAGGTCCCCATGGGCGGCGTCCATGCTGGCCGGGTCGCCGCGCAGGTAGCTGATGGCGCCTCGGTAGTACGCGGCCGGTCCCAGCTGCTCGAAGTGGCCGGTCCGACGGGCCAGCAGCGACAGCCTGGTCGCGCGCTCGAGCTTTCCGGGCGCGTCGCGAGGCCGCAGACCGTGCCACAGGCTGGCCTGCAAGGCATCCGCCAGGGCCCGGTCGTCCGCCAGTGCCTCGGCCATTTCGATGGCACGGACGCCGAGGGCGCGGGCCTCATCGGTGGAGCCGGTGAACGCGAGCGCGCGGCCGAGGCTGGCGACGGCCCGCACGTAGTCCGGGTCGGCGGGATCACGGTCGACCCCGGTGAGCGCGGCCGAGAGCAGCTCGACCGAACGGTGTCCGGGATGTCCTGGTCGCCACGACGCGGCCTCGAACGCCACCGCCGCGCGCAGCCGGTGTCGGGGGGACCCGACCGTCGCCACCTTCTCGGCCAGGTCGCGCGACCTCGCGAAGTCCGCGGCAAGCAGGTAGCTGCGGGACGCGTCGAGACGCAGTGCGTCGCGTTCGTCGGGGCCGGTCGCCAGCGAGGCGGCCAGCTCGAGGGACCGGGCGGCCTCGTCGTGCGCCAGGCTGCGCTCCGCCACGTTCGCCGCCTCGACCAGGTAACGCACCGCCTTGTCTGCGAGGCCGAGCGTGTGGGCTCCCGCGTAGTGGTGGGCCAGCTGTCGTACGTACCGGTCGGAGCCAGGCAACCGGCGCTCGATCACCTGCGCCACCCGCGCGTGCTCGTGCGCCCGACGGGGCGACGGGACAAGGTTCAGCACGATCTGGCGAGCGAGCGAGTGCGGGAACCGGTAGCCGCCGTCCGCACCGTCGGCCGGCTCGACCAGGCCGGCGCCCACGGCCGCGTCAAGTGCCTCCAGCGTGGTGTCGTGCGCCCACCCCGACGCCTCGACCAGCGTGATCGAGTCGAACTCCTCCCCGATGACCGCGGCTAGCTCAAGGACCTCCCGGTGCGGTTTGGCCAGCCGGTCCAGCCGTCGCTCGATGGTGTGCCGGACCGACTCGGGCGCCTGGAAGTCGGTCGAACGCAGCGTGGCCAGGCCGCCGCGGGTGGCCAGGTCGCGCCACAGCTCGCGCAGGAAGAACGGGTTGCCGCCGGTCTGGTCGCGCAGCACGGTGGCGAAGACGCGCGCCCTGCTTGCCGACGCGCCAGCCTCGTGGACCAGGTAGTCGGCGATCTCCTCGCTGTCGAGTCCGGCCAGGTCGATCCGGCGGACGCCGTCCAGCCGGTAGAGCTGGGCGATCGTGTGGATGAGTGGCGGTGAGCGGTCCGGTGCGGTGGTCCGGTGCGACAGCAGTACGAGGATCCGTGCCTCGGTGGTTCGCTCGACCAGGTACGTGAGCAGCTGGAGAGCGCTCTCGCCGGCCCAGTGCAGGTCCTCCAGGATCAGGACCAGGGGGCGTTCTGACGCCGCAGCGTGGAGCGCCTCGGTGGCGGACTCGTACAGTCGACGCCGATTCTCCGCGCGGGACGTTCGCGTCGGTCGACGCCCCGACAGCATCTCGAGCCGGCCGACCAGCTCGGCGAGGTGGTCCGGTTCGGAGGGGTCTACCTCGAGCCGACCGCCGGTCAGGTCCGGAAGCAGCGCCTCGATCGGCTCCACGAACGGCTGGTAGGGCGGTCCGAACTCCTCGATGCAGCTGCCGAGCAGCACCGCGGCGCCGCGTCCGTGCCAGACCTGGGCCACCTCGGAGAGCAGCCGCGACTTGCCGGCACCGGGCTCCCCACCGACGAAGACCACCTGGCGGGCACCGCCCTCGGCCGCGGTCCACAGCTCTTCGAGGACCGCGAGCTCGCGGTCGCGCCCGACGAAAGCCGGGTGCGCGGCCCTCGACCAGCGCACCGGCAGAGGTGGTCCGGTCCAACCTGGCATCGCGGACCCACGGTAGCCAGTGAACCCTCGGGCCGTCGATGACCAGATCTGACCATCCGCCCGCCGGACGTCATCGGGCAGTTCTGGTCATGTGCGGACAGCGTGCCGCCTTCTAGCGTCGCCCGGGACGCCGTCGGGTGACCGGCGGAACCGACGCACAGGAGTGGAGCTCCCATGACAGCCCAGACGACCGATGCCCTGCGCCAGCGGGTGAGCGGCCAGGTGATCACGGCGGGAGACTCGGGATACGACGAGGCCCGCCGGGTGTACAACTTCATGATCGATCGCCGGCCTGCGGCCGTGGTGCGGTGCAGCACGCCAGCCGATGTCGCCGCGGTGGTGCGGTACGCGGTGGAGACCGGCACCGAGCTGGCCGTCCGCGGCGGCGCGCACAGCGTCCCGGGGTTCGGCACGGCGGACGCCGCTGTGGTCGCCGACCTGTCCGGGCTCGCCACGGTCACGGTGGACCCAGAGGGCCGCACCGCGACGGCTGGCGGCGGGGTTACCTGGGGCGGGTTCAACCAGGCGACCGGCCAGCACGAGCTGGCGACCACCGGTGGGATCATCTCCACCACCGGGGTGGGTGGCCTCACGCTCGGAGGTGGGATCGGCTACCTCTCCCGGGGGTACGGGTTGTCCTGCGACAACCTGCTCTCCGCTCAGGTCGTGACCGCCGACGGGACGACGGTCACCGCGAGCGAGACCGAGCACCCTGACCTGTTCTGGGCGCTGCGCGGCGGTGGCGGGAACTTCGGTGTGGTCACCGAGTTCACCTTCCGGCTGCATCCGGTCGGGGAGATCTACGGGGGGCCGATGTTCTTCGAGCTGTCCGACGGCGCCGATGTCCTCAGCTACTTCAACGAGTTCATCCGGACGGCACCGCGTGAGTACGGCGGATTCCCTGCCTTCCAGATGGCACCGCCGCTGCCCTTCGTCCCCGAGAACCGGGTCGGTGAGCCGTTCGTGGCTCTGGTGTCCTGCTGGACCGGGTCGCCCGACGACGGCGAGAAGGTCATGCAGGGATTCCGTGACGTCGCCCGGCCTGTCGCCGAGCACATGGGGACGATGCCGTACGCGGCGTTGAACAGTGCGTTCGACGCGCTGGTTCCGCGCGGCCTGCAGCACTACTGGAAAGCGGCCTTCATCGGCGACCTGACGGATGCCGCGATCCAGGCGCACATGGAGCACGGATCGCGGGTACCCGTCGTCAACTCGACGGTGCACCTGTACCCGATCAACGGGGCGGTTCACGACGTCCCCACCGCCGCGACCGCCTTCGGCCACCGGGACGCGACGTACGCGGCGGTCATCGCCGGCATGTGGCCGGACCCGGTGGACAACGAGGCCCACACCCGCTGGGTGCAGGACTACCACGCGGCGATCGCACCCCACTCCCACCAGGGTGGCTACGTGAACTTCGCCTCGGCCGACGACCAGCCGGCTGTCGCGGCCAACTACGGCGCCAACTTCAACCGGCTTCGGGAGGTCAAGCGTCAGTACGACCCGGACAACCTGTTCCACCTGAACCAGAACATCCAGCCCTGAGCTTCGGCGAGGGTGGCTCAGCGTCCGGACCCACGACGCTCCAGCACGCCGCGGAGAAACGCGGCCTGGCCAGCGTGCTGGAGGTCGTCGGCGATGACGCTGACCAGGCGCACGGCCAGGGTCACCGGCGGGTCCCAGCGGGTGTCGACGATGCGGGCGAAGTCGGCCTCGGTCAGCCCGCTGAGATACGCCACGGTCCGCTCGTGGACGGCGTCGCAGTAGCCGGTGAGCAGGTCCGCCGAGGGCACCCGGACGGCGGCGACATCGGCAGCGGAGTGCCCGTAGCCGGTGTCCATCCGGCCCAGCGTCAGGGCGAACCGGTCCACCCAGCCGTCCGACGTCCAGACCTGCTCGGTCCCCGCTGCGTCGGCGATGTGGTCGTCCTGCACGCGGGTGAGGTGCCAGACCAGCCAGCCGATCGAGTTGGCCTGCGGATCCACCCGGTGGGCCAGCTGGTCAGCGGTGAGGCCGTCGACGGCCTCGTGCACCACCTCGCGGACCCGGCCGAACGCGTCGACGACGATCTCGGTGCTGCCCATGGTTGCGCCCCCTAGCCTCGGTGGTCCTGGTGCCAAGGATCAGCCTGCCCAGGGAACGGGACCGGCCGCGATCGGTACGGGCT
Source organism: Actinomycetes bacterium (assembly GCA_036510875.1). Classification (NCBI taxonomy): domain Bacteria; kingdom Bacillati; phylum Actinomycetota; class Actinomycetes; species Actinomycetes bacterium. The sequence goes on along the minus strand of DATCDE010000149.1, from coordinate 4,005 downwards.
GCCGGTTGCCGGCGTCGAGAGCGAAGCCGAGCAGGGGGCGCTGCGCCTGCACCTGTGATGGATCGTAGACCCGGCCCAGCCACAGCCACCCGGCGAAGCCGAGCAGCGCCAGCCCGACCAGTGCGGGCTGCCGCAGCTTGAACCGGCGCCAGGGAACCTGCCACACCAGAGGCAGCTGCGAGCCGAGGTAATAGACGAAGACCGGGTAGACGAAGAAGTCGTGCCACACCTTGGATAGTGCGTGCAGGCGGTCGATCGGCCAGGTCTCTATCTGGACGACGTGGAACCAGTAGCTGACGCCCAGCGCGACGGCGGCTACCGCCGTCCGCCACCACCACCGGTCGGTGAGCGGAGCCTGGTCGACGCCTGCATGGCCCGCGACCCAGAGCCGGCGCATGGCGGCGAACGCCAAGGCCACGCTGGTGAGCATCACGCTGTCGCCCCAGAAGAAGATCGCGCCGTGCTGCCCCGGCAGCCACATGCGACGGCCCTCGGCCACGTACGCGATGATCTGGACCGGAATCCAGGAGATTAGCAGCGCCGCGCCCACGGCCACCGCTGGTCCGCGCTCGTACACCCGTGGCAGAAAGCGGAAGGCGAGAACGGTGCACGCGAGCGTGACCCCGAGGAACCACCACTCTGTGTCCGACACCGGGCGGAACTGCATGAGCGTCTGCACGGTTCGTGACCTCCCTCGTCTCCAGGGTGGGTCGCAGATGTTTAGACGGCTCGGGCACCGGCTTTGCGGCTTCGTGAACGTTCGTGCGCCGCCTCGGGCCGGTCCCAGTAGTCTCGGCGCCAGGTTGCCTGGCCGGAGCCGGCACAGGGTGTGGGGGTCGGTGTGGGAGCGGTGCTCGGCGACGTCGTGCCGATCGCCCTCGGCATCGCGGCGTCACCCTTCCCCATCATCCCGGCGATCCTGCTGCTGTTCACCCGGCGGGCGAGGGCCACGAGCAGCAGCTTCCTCCTCGGGTGGGTCGTCGGGATCCTGGTGGTGACCGGTGCCTTCGCGCTGCTGTCGGAGGTGCTGGACACCAGCGACCAGCCCTCGGCCTGGGCCTACTGGGCCCGGATCGTCCTGGGCGCGGTGCTGGTGGTGCTCGGGGTACGGCAGTGGCTCGGACGACGGGCAAAGGACTCGACACCGCAGTGGATGCAGTCCATCGCGGACGCCACGCCGGGCACGGCGCTGCGCCTGGGTCTGGTGCTGTCGGCAGCCAACCCGAAGATCATGCTGCTGGCCGCGGCGGGAGGGCTCGCGATCGGGTCGTCCGAGCTGGACGGGGCCGGAGTCGTCCTGGCCGTCGCGCTGTTCACCGCCGTCGCGGCCAGCACGGTCGCCATTCCCGTGCTGCTCTACCTCGTCCTGGGCGAGCGGATCCTCGGCCCGCTCGGGGTCGCGAGGGACTGGCTGCAGGCCAACAACGCCGCCGTCATGGCGGTGGTCATCGTGGTGATCGGCCTGCTGCTGCTGGTCAAGGGTCTCGGCGGACTGTGAGGGTGCCGAGGAACCGGTCGATCGCCGCGTTGACCTCGACGTGCACCTGCGCCGTCCGCACGGCGTCGCCGGGGATCACCAGCCCGTGGTCGGCCCCGGGGATCTCTAGGACCTCACAGCCGAGGCCGTGAGCGGTCCGGCTCGACCACAGCTCGTCGTCGGTGCCGCCGACGAGCAGCTGCGGCACACCGTCCAGAGCGCGGCGCTCGATGGCGGCGGCGCAGTCGGCGTCGGTCAGCAGGGGGGTGAGCCAGATCTCCGCGTCGATGGGCGTCTGGCTGGTGGCGCCCAGCGTGCCCAGGGACTTCGCCATCACCAGCAGCTGCTTGAGCGGTGGCTCCGCCGCCGACTCTCCCGAGAAGGCCCTCTCGAGGCGATCGCGCACCCAGGCGGCGGGGTCGGCGGCCTCGTCCGCGCCGGGCCGGGCCGGTCCCACCAGACCCGCTGGGTGGTCCAGCCGTGCTGCAGGAGAGCGAGCCGGCCGAACTCCAGCAGCGGGCGTCAGGTGAGTACGCCAGGCCCGGGAGGATGATCGCCCGCCGTTCGGATGGGCCGCTGTTCGGGTCGAACCGGCTGGGTCGGCCGCCGAAGGTGCTCGCCACAGGGCAACTGTGCCATCCCGTTACGTGATCACTGTGAGCGGTCCGATTCCGCCGCTTCAAGGCGCTTTCGGACCGCTCACAGTGATCATGGAGCGGGGGGAGGCGGCGGGAGAGTGCCGTCGGGGGTGAGCGGGAGCGAGCGGAGCCGCCGTCCGGTGGCCGCGTAGACCGCGTTGGCGATCGCGGGGGCGATCGCGATGATCGGGGTCTCGCCGGCACCCGCGGACTCGATGTCCGGGCGGTCGAGCACGATGACGTCGATCGGCGGGATGTCCGGGAACCGGGGGACGCGGTACCCCGAGAGCGCCGCGTTGTGGATCACGCCGGAGTTGAAGCGGATGCCCTCGAACAGCGCGCCGCCGAGCCCCATGATGGTGGCCCCGGTGACCTGGCTGGTCAGGCCCTCGGGGTCGACGACGGCCCCGCAGTCGAACGCCGTGACGACGCGCACGAGGCGCAGCCGGCCGTCCGGGTCGACGGTGACCTCGACGGCCGTGGCCACCCGGGAGTCCTTCTCCAGGCCGCAGGCGAGGCCGGCGCCTCGCCCGGGCTCGGTGGGCCGCTCGGACCAGCCGATCCGCTCCGTGACCGCGGTCAGCACGTCAACCAGGCGCGGGTCGTCGAGGTGACGCAGCCGCAGCTCCAGCGGGTCGAGCCGCAGCGCGGCCGACATCTCGTCGATGTGCGACTCACGGGCGAAGTTGTTCGCGGTGGCGGCCAGCGCCCGGTAGGAGCCTTGGCGCAGCGGCGAGTCGGCCGGCTGGAACTGCTCGCGCCGGTTCGCGACGACGTACGGCGAGAACAGCCCGGCCGCTCCCGAGTTGATGTTGATGAACGACCAGCCGGTCAGGAAGCCGTCCGCGGTCGCCGCCGAGCGGACGTCGATGACCGCGGCCGGGCGGAGGTAGGCCCAGCGGAACTCCTCCTCGCGGGTCCACGCGACCCGCACCGGCGCGCCCGCTGCCTGGGACAGTCGGGCCGCCTCGACGGCGACGTCCCCCGAGTGCTTGCCACCGAAGCCGCCGCCGAAGTCCGGGACCACGACCCGGACCCGTTCCTCGGGCAGCCCGAGTGCGGCAGCCACCTCACTCCGGACGCCGAACGGGCGCTGGGAACCCACCCAGACCGTCACCCGGTCGGCCCCGACCTGGGCGAGCGCCACCCGCGGCTCCATCGGCACGTGCGCGATGTACGGCGTCGTGTAGGTCGCCTCCAGCCGGACCGCCGAGCCGACCCGCGCGGCGTCGACGTCGCCGGCCTCCCGGCGAACCGAACCGCCCCAGTCGGGGGAGTCCACCGGGTGGTCTCGCAGGTAGCTCGCCAGCCCGACGTCGCCGGGTCCGTCGACCGGTTCCCACTCCGAGGCCACCGACCGCAGCGCCGCCCTGGCGGCGGACTGGCTCGCGGCCACAACGCCGACGAAGCCGTCGGCCTCGACCACGGTGACGCCGGGCAGCTGGCGGGCTGCGGCGGTGTCGACGTGGCGCAGCCGGGCCCCGTACGCGGGCGGACGCAGCACGGCGCCGTGCAGCAGGCCAGGCAGCCGGATGTCGGACGGGAACTGCTTCATCCCGGTCACCGCTCGCACGAGGCCCTGCCGCAGCTGGGTGGGGTCGACCCCGGCGAGTCCGGCGAGCGCGGTGTCCAGCGCCTCGTCCGGGTCAACCTCGATGGTGCGGGGGCCGTCGGCAACCAGCGCGCCGAACGCGATCTCGCGACCGGTGACCGGATCGCGCACCGACCCGCCCGCAGCGACCAGGCCGTCGGGGGAGACATCCCAGCGTCGCGCGGCCTCCATCAGCAGCGCCCGCCGGGTCTCGACGGCGAGCAGGCGTAGCGCATGCCCGACATCGGGGGTGGATCGGCTGCCGAAGGTGCCCAGGTCGAACGGCGCCACCTCGGTGT
>DATCDE010000148.1 GCA_036510875.1 Actinomycetes bacterium | reverse complement strand
CGTCGTCCGCCGGCTCCCCCCGCCGTCGATCAAGGAAGCAGGCGGGCGGCGCCGAGGCTGAACGGGATCAGCCCGCCGCTGCCGGAGGCGTAGCCGTACGCGGTTTGCGCGGTGGCCGCCGAGACCGCCCCGGTGAGGCCGAACACCACGCCGTAGCCGAGGTGCGCGTGCTGCGCCTTGAGGAACGTCGCGGTGGACGCCGGCACGGCCGTGGGCGCGGTGAGCAGCATCGGCCCGGCCAGGTGCGCGATGACGGCGCCGCCGCTGAGCGCGTCCGGGAACGTGGTGCCGCTGGCCAGCCCCCAGTACTCCTGCGTCGCGGAGAACAACGGGCTGGCCGCGAGCAGCGCCGCGGTCGCGTACCGGTCGACGCCGGCGTAGGACGCCGTGGCGATCCCGGCGGTGGCGGTCTTGGCCTGGCCGCCCACGGCGATGATCTGCGCGGTGGCGGCCGCCCCGGTGGTCAGGTAGGTCTGCACCGCCGAGGGGAGCGCGTAGTCGTCGCTGAGGACGACGACGCCCCCGGTGCCCGGCGTCCCGTGGGCGGCGGCCCCCGCGGCCAGCGCGTCCGGGAAGTTGCGGCCGGTGGCGACCATGACCGGGCCGAAGGTCAGCCCGATGGCCGTGTCGCGGGCCTGGACCTCGGCGGCCGTCTTGAGGGAGGTGTCGAACCGGTCGACGCCGGCGATGCGCTTGACCGTGAACCCGGCGCCCAGCGCGGCGGTCAGGTCGGTCTGCACGTTGGCGCTCAGCGCGCCGGTGCCGCCCATGAGGATGACCGTGCCGCCGGGCGCCAGCACCCGCTTGATCTCGACGAGGACGCTGGGCAGCAGGATCGTCGGCGGGGTCAGCAGCAGCGGGCCGCCGTACACGCCGGCCAGCGGGACGCCGGACAAGGCGTCGGGGAACAGGTCGCCGCGGGCCAGCACGACCGCGCCAGCGCCCTGCGCCGGGAAGGTGTTGAACGACGCGGCGATCGCGGTGGCGTACCGGTCGGCGCCGCCGATGCGCGTCGCGTAGTCGGAGAGGAAGTCGGTCTGGACCGAGTTGAACGTGACCAGGTCGGCGTAGGTGTCGGTCGCCGGCCAGCCCGGCCCGGCCACCAGGCCGTGGCTGATGACCTTGTTGCCGGTGGCGGTGCAGTGCGACTTGATGGTGGCCAGCGAGTAGCCGTTGGCCGCGCCGCCCTGCAGGCCACTGCCGGTGGGCGGGGTCGCCGCCGGCGCCGTCGTCCCGTTGGCGTTGAGGGTCTTGTCCAGGTACCAGGAGCCGCCCGCGGCGTTCCAGCTCTGCCAGGCGCTCGCGGTCACGGTGCCGTTGCTGAACTTGGTCGGGTCGTAGGTCAGCCGCAGCGTGCCGCCGCTGGTGGCGCACTGCACCGAGATCTCGTACGCCGCGACGGCGGTCGGGTCGCCGGTGTAGGTCGAGTACGACGCGGCCGCGATGCCGCTGACCGGGCCGCCGGCGCCGCTGAGCGTGGACACGGCCGCGACGTCGTTGGCGGTGTTCATGCGCAGCCACAGGCTGCCGTCGACGCCGGTCGGGGGGGTCACATTGCGCAGGTCGACCTGGGCGCTGCCGACCAGCCGGCTGTTGTCGATCCACCAGGTGGTCGGCGGGGTTGCCGGGCTGCCCGGCGTCCAGTGGCCGAGCCCGTTCGAGCTGATGATCTGGGGGGTGACGGCGGCCTGGGCGGCGCCGGGGAAGGCGAGCAGCGCGGTGCCGATGGCCAGCGCGATCCCGGCGGCGGTGGACCGGGTGAGGGTGCGGCGGTTCGGCATTGACGGTCCTTTCCGCAGGGGCGGTCACCCGGGCGCAGACACGGGGTGACGGTCGGATCCGTCGCCCCGTGCCGTGATCCCGTCGATCGGACCCTACCCCCGCCGGGCCGCTCGCCCCGGCCTGCGACTCACCCGCTTGGGGTCAGCGCCGCGTCCCCGCCGCCGTCCCCGCCGCCGTCCCCGCCGTCGCCGCCGTCCGCGAGTGGACTCTCAGTGAGCGGAAAGCCGCTGCTCGGTGCCTGTAACGCTCACTGAGGATCCACTCACGACGGTTGCGACGACATCGTCGATATTCCGGCGCGGTGCCGGAATACTTGACACTGTGGTGGAATGGCGGCAACCTACGGGGGTGGACCTCTCCGCTCCGCTGCGCACGATCGCGCCGAGTCTGGACTCAGCCGTGCTGGAGGTGCTGGCCGGAACAGAGTCTGGCCTGAGCGCGACCCGGATCGCGCGTCTGTCCCGTCGGGGGACCCGTGCCGGGCAGTGGCCGGTGCTCAATCGGCTGGTTGAGCACGGACTGGTGGTCGCGGAGCCGGCCAACACCGGATTCCTCTACCGGCTCAACGCCGACCATGTGCTCGCCCCTGCGGTTCTGTCCGCGGTCAGGGCTCGCACCGAGGTCCTCACCCGGCTGGGTTCGGCCGTGTCCCAGCTGATGCCCGCTCCAGTGCACGCATCCGTGTTCGGGTCGTTCGCAGGCCGTGAGGCCGACGAGCACAGCGACATCGACCTGCTCGTCGTCGTGCCGGACGACGTGGACCTGCGGGACGAGACGTGGCTCGACCAGATGCACCAGCTGTCGGCCAAGGTGCTCACCTGGACCGGAAACAGGCTCGAGTCACTCGTGTACTCGCAGTCACGCCTGCGCGAGATCGCGCAGTCCGGGGAGCCCATCGTGACGTCGTGGCAGCAGGACGGAGTCACCATCCACGGCTGGGCCCTGGGTGAGCTCATGAATCCCCCGCGGATGCGTTCCGGCCAGTCCAGGCGGCGTCGTGGGCCTGCCTCCACGGCGGGTGCGCCGTGACGCCCAAGCAGCTCACCACCCGTCCCGGGGACATGGGACCGGCGCGCAGCCGGAGCCGCATCGCCGAGAAGTCCCTGGAGGTCGCCGAGCTCGCCGTCATCGAGGACGGCACTGCCATCAATGTGTGCGTCGGCCTGTGCGTGCTGTCCGGGATCGCCGCGGCGGACGCGATCTGCGTGGCCGCAACGGGTGAGCGCTATTCGGGCACAGATCACGCCGGCGCGGCCGAGCTGCTGTCCGGGGTGGACTCGACGATGGGCAAGCAGCTGCGGAACGTGGTCGCGCTTAAGCCGGGGAGCCACGACGGCGACGCGCTGCTGGCAGCTCGGGACCGCGACTCCGCTCTCATGTCAGCTCC
>DATCDE010000147.1 GCA_036510875.1 Actinomycetes bacterium | reverse complement strand
CGAGTTCCTCGGCGGGGCGCTGGCCCCCGGCATCGAGATCTCCATCGACGCGCTGGCGGCGCGCGCCGCCCAGCTGCGCAAGGTCGAGCTGGTCCGGCCGCGGTCGGTGGTGGGCAAGAACACCGTGGAGGCGCTGCAGTCCGGCGCTGTCTACGGGTTCGCCGGGCAAGTGGACGGTCTGGTCCGCCGGATCGTGGCCGAGATCGGCCCGGTCACCGCCGTCGTGGCCACCGGGGGCCTCGCCCCGGTCGTCGTCCCCGAGTCGGAGACGATCACCCACCACGAGCCGAACCTCACCCTGATCGGCCTGCGACTGGTCTTCGACCGCACCCACTGACACCTGTCAGGGTGAGGACGACGGATAGCTCGTCGTCACCCTGACAGGTCGTGGGGGGCTAGCGGATCCGCAGCCGGTCCTGGGCGGGCAGGACGGCGAGACCCTGAGCCTCCGCGGCAGCGGCCATGCTGTCGGCCGCGGGGCTCTGGCCGGAGCGCCGGTCCAGCCGCATGGTCGGCACCAGCAGCCCGAGGCCGAGGACGACCCAGGCGGCCAAGCGGGCGACGTCCCCGGTCCCGGCCACGGCCCAGCCCACGGCGACCACGCCGGTGACCAGCCAGGGCAGCGGGATCCGGGGCAGCCGCAGGAGCAGCAGGAAGCCGAACGCCACCGCGACCGACAGCAGCAGCTGGTCGATCACGGACGCCGTCGGCGAATAGCGCAGCGCGGTCGCCGCGTCCGTGGCCAGGCCGAGCCGGCCGACCAGCCAGCCGGTCGCGACCGCGAGCAGACCGGCGGGCAGCCCCAGCCGGACGGCGCGGGGGAGCAGGTCACAAGCGGATCCCGGGGCGCAGGCGCGGGCGTGGGCCATACCCACCAGCCTACCCCGGGGGGTATCCCGTCACGACCGTTCGGTAGACCTTGGTGACGTAGGGAAGGGGGAACCGGTCCCGGCCGGCCAGGTCGGGGTGCGTCCGGGCCAGCTCGGCGACCCGGGCGAGGATCCGGTCCCGCTCCGGGTGCAGCGCGACCTTCGACCAGGAGGCGACCAGGCCCACCAGGGTGTCGGCGTCCATCTCCTTCTCGTGGGGGAAGGACTCGGCCACCAGCGGCTCGAACCAAGGACCCACCTCGTAGTCCGGTTCCTTGGGCCAGTTGCTGATGCCGTCCTCACCCCCGGTGAGGGTGGTCAGCTCGGCCAGCCAGTCCACCCGGTCGTCGCGGACGTTCCACAGCATGGCCAGCACGCCACCGGGGTGCCGCAGCACGCGGGCGATCTCGGGCAGGGCGCGGGGCCGGTCGAACCAGTGGAACGCCTGCCCCACGACGACGGCGTCGACCGCCCCGTCGACCTCCGGGATCGCCTCGGCGCTGCCCTCGCGGACCCGGCCCGGCAGCTCCAGCTCGGCGACCGCCCGCATGCCGGGGTCCGGCTCGACGGCGACCACCTGGTGGCCGAGCGCGTGCACGACGGCACCCAGCCGCCCGGTCCCGGCGCCCAGGTCGAGCACCACGAGCGGCGCGTCGCCCAGCGCCCAGCGCAGCGCCGCGGCCGGGTAGTCCGGCCGGAACCGGTGGTACTGCTCGGCTGCGCTGCCGAACGACGTCCGGCGGTCCTTCCAGGCAGGTTCCACGGCAGGTCACGCTAGCCGGTCGGTAGCCTTGCGGCCCATGAGCGACCAGCCCCACGGCCTCCCCGACGTCGACGACCTGCCCGAGCAGATGCGGGTGCGTCGGGAGAAGCTGGACCGGCTGCGCGCCGAGGGTCGCGACCCCTATGCGTTCGGCTTTCCCCGCACTGCCACGAACGCCGAGCTGCAGGAGCGATTCGCCGGGCTGGACCCGGACACGGCGACCGGCGAGCGGGCCGGCGTCGTCGGCCGGGTGGTGCTCAACCGGGTCAGTGGAAAGATCATCTTTGCCACGCTGCGGGACGGCACGGGTGACCTGCAGGTGATGGCCACGCTGGACAGTGCCGGCCAGGAGCTGCTGGACCGCTGGAAGTCCGACGTCGACCTCGGCGACAACGTGGGCGTCGAGGGCGCGGTCATCACTTCCCGACGGGGTGAGCTGAGCGTGCTCGCTGACACGTTCACCATCACCAGCAAGTCGCTGCGGCCGCTGCCGGAGAAGCACAAGGGCCTGCAGGACCCCGAGCAGCGGGTCCGGCAGCGCTACGTCGACCTGATCGTGCGGCCCGAGGCCCGCGACATGCTGCGGATGCGGTCTGCCGTCGTCCGCAGCATCAGAGAGACGCTGCAGTCGAACGGCTTCATCGAGGTCGAGACGCCGATCCTCCAGGTGCTGCACGGCGGCGCGAACGCCCGACCGTTCGTGACGCACATCAACGCCTACGACATGCCGCTCTACCTTCGGATCGCCCCTGAGCTGTACCTCAAGCGGCTGCTTGTCGGCGGTGCCGAGCGGGTCTTCGAGATCAACCGCAACTTCCGCAATGAGGGCGCCGACTCCTCGCACAACCCCGAGTTCACCATGCTCGAGATGTACCAGGCGTACGGCGACTACGACACCGTCCGGGTGCTCACCCAGAAGATCATCCAGAACGCGGCCACGGCCGTGTTCGGCGCCCCGGTGGCCCGCCGGGTTCAGGAGGACGGCTCGGTCGAGGAGTTCGACCTGTCCGGCGACTGGCCGGTCAAGTCCATGTTCGACGCCGTCAGCGAGGCGCTGGGGGAGCGCATCGACCTGGACACCCCGATGGCCAAGCTGCGGGCGATCTCGCAGTCGCTCGGCCTCGAGGAGCCCAGCGAGGCCAGCGCCGGCATGCTGATCGAGGAGATCTACGTCGAGGTGGTGGAGTCCCTGACGACGACCCCCGTCTTCTACCAGGACTTCCCCAAGGACAACGCCCCGCTCACCCGGGTCCACCGAAGCGACCCGCGGCTCACGGAGAAGTGGGACCTCGTCTGCTGGGCCGCCGAGCAGGGCACCGGCTACTCGGAGCTGATCGACCCGCTCGACCAGCGGGAGCGGTTCTACCAGCAGTCGCTGCGCGCGGCCGGTGGCGACGAGGAGGCCATGCAGCTGGACGAGGACTTCCTGCGGGCGCTGGAGTACGGCATGCCACCCGCGGGCGGCCAGGGCATGGGGATCGACCGGCTGCTGATGACCCTGACCGGGCTGGGCATCCGCGATACCATCCTGTTCCCGCTGGTGAAGCCGCAGTGACCGACGTCGTCCGCCGGGCTCGGACCGGGGACGTCCGGTCGATCCGGCGGCTGATCGACATCTACGCACAGGACCGGCGGCTGCTGTCCAAGGCGACGGTCACCTTGTTCGAGGACATCCAGGAGTTCTTCGTCGTCGAGCGGGACGGCGAGGTGGTGGGCTGCGGCGCCCTGCACGTGCTGTGGGAGGACCTCGCCGAGGTGCGCACCATCGCGGTCGACCCCGCGCTGCGCGGCCACCACCTCGGCCGGCTGCTGCTGGACCGGTTGCTGCAGGAGGCGCGCGACGTCGGCGTCTCGCGGGTCTTCGTGCTGACCTTCGAGACCGGGTTCTTCGGCGCCCAGGGATTCCGGGTCATCGAGGAGACACCGGTGACGCATGACGTCTACGAGCAGCTGCTGCAGTCCTATGACGAGGGTGTGGCCGAGTTTCTCGGTCTGGAGCGGGTGAAACCGAACACGCTGGGAAACACTCGAATGCTCCTCGATCTGTCGTAGGAATTGTTTGGATATTGACGAGTACATCTTTGCCGACTTGCCGAAGTCCAGGCGGACTGATTGGATTTCTCTCGGCAACAATTCCCCTGAGAGATTGTGGGCCACAAATGGCGCAGAAAGTCCAAGTTGTCCTTGTCGACGATGTCGACGGCGGTACCGCCGAGGAGACAGTGAGTTTCTCCCTCGACGGTGTGAGCTATGAGATCGACCTGTCCACGAAGAATGCCGCCAAGCTGCGCGAGGACTTCGCGCCGTGGGTGGGCACGGCCCGGCGTGCGGGTGGTCGCGCCCGGCGGGGCACCCGGCGGGCGGCGTCCCGCGGCGGCTCCAGCGCAGACGTGCGCGCCTGGGCGAAGGAGCAGGGGCTCGCGGTGAGCGAGCGCGGCCGGATCCCGGCCGAGATCTTGGCTCAGTACGAGGCGGCGCACTAGCGCGTCGGCCCTGGTCGCAGTGATCAGGTGATCGACGTCGGTCCGGTCGGACGCCTCTCGGCGCGTGGCTCGCTCGTAGCGGCTATTGATGGGGCCCGGGGTACCGGCCGGACCGACGCACTCCATAACGTAGCCCCAGCGCCGCGTTGTTCCCATCCCTCCGGCCGGATTGCTCCGCACGGGTGGTGGTCGGCGGACGCGCCGCGGCTGTTCGCCGCTGGCGGACGCCAGCCCGGAAGCATTCGCGCTGAACGGGAGTTCGCACTCATGGGCCCGGCCGGCCGGCCGGCGGTATCGGTACGGACACCTGAGACGGGAGTTGCCCCCCGCGGGGCTAGCATCGGCACGGAGGACCGTGGTCGCCACGGCCCGTCTGAATCGTTCGGTGAGGAGTTGCTGCACATGTTCGAGAGGTTCACCGACCGCGCGAGGCGGGTCGTCGTCCTGGCCCAAGAAGAGGCCAGGATGCTCAACCACAACTACATCGGCACCGAGCACATCCTGCTCGGGCTGATCCACGAGGGCGAGGGCGTCGCTGCCAAGGCCCTCGAGTCGCTGGGCATCTCGCTGGAGGCCGTCCGCCAGCAGGTCGAGGAGATCATCGGGCAGGGCCAGCAGGCGCCGTCCGGTCACATCCCCTTCACCCCGCGCGCCAAGAAGGTCCTCGAGCTGTCGCTGCGTGAGGCGCTGCAGCTGGGGCACAACTACATCGGCACCGAGCACATCCTGCTCGGCCTGATCCGCGAGGGCGAGGGCGTCGCCGCGCAGGTGCTGGTCAAGCTGGGTGCGGACCTCAACCGGGTGCGCCAGCAGGTGATCCAGCTGCTGTCCGGCTACCAGGGCAAGGAGCCGGCCGCGGCCGGCGGACCGTCCGCCGAGGCGCCGTCCACCTCGCTGGTGCTCGACCAGTTCGGTCGCAACCTGACCCAGGCCGCCCGCGAGGGCAAGCTCGACCCGGTCATCGGGCGCGAGAAGGAGATCGAACGGGTCATGCAGGTGCTGTCCCGCCGCACCAAGAACAACCCGGTGCTCATCGGGGAGCCCGGCGTCGGGAAGACCGCCGTCGTCGAGGGGCTGGCCCAGGGCATCGTCAAGGGCGACGTCCCCGAGACGCTGAAGGACAAGCAGCTGTACACCCTCGACCTCGGCGCGCTGGTCGCCGGCAGCCGCTACCGCGGTGACTTCGAGGAGCGGCTGAAGAAGGTCCTCAAGGAGATCCGCACCCGCGGCGACATCATCTTGTTCATCGACGAGCTGCACACGCTCGTGGGCGCGGGTGCCGCCGAGGGCGCCATCGACGCCGCCTCGATCCTCAAGCCGATGCTGGCCCGTGGCGAGCTGCAGACCATCGGCGCCACCACGCTGGACGAGTACCGCAAGCACCTGGAGAAGGACGCCGCCCTGGAGCGGCGGTTCCAGCCGATCCAGGTGGCCGAGCCGACCATCGCGCACACCATCGAGATCCTCAAGGGCCTGCGGGACCGCTACGAGGCGCACCACCGAGTGTCAATCACCGACAGCGCCCTGGTGGCGGCGGCCAACCTGGCCGACCGCTACATCAGCGACCGGTTCCTGCCGGACAAGGCGATCGACCTGATCGACGAGGCCGGCTCGCGGCTGCGGATCCGACGGATGACCGCGCCGCCGGACCTGCGTGAGTTCGACGAACGGATCGCCAGCGTGCGCCGGGAGAAGGAGTCCGCGATCGACGCGCAGGACTTCGAGAAGGCGGCTGCGCTGCGCGACAAGGAGAAGACCCTGCTGCAGGAGAAGGCGCAGCGGGAGCGGGAGTGGAAGGCCGGCGACATGGACGTCGTCGCCGAGGTCGACGAGGAGCTCATCGCCGAGGTGCTGGCGACGCAGACCGGCATCCCGGTGTTCAAGCTCACCGAGGAGGAGAGCCAGCGGCTGCTGCGCATGGAGGACGAGCTGCACAAGCGCGTGATCGGCCAGGAGCAGGCGATCCATTCGCTGTCGCAGGCGATCCGGCGGACCAGGGCCGGCCTGAAGGACCCGAAGCGGCCCGGTGGGTCGTTCATCTTCGCCGGCCCGTCCGGCGTCGGGAAGACCGAGCTGTCCAAGACGCTGGCGGAGTTCCTGTTCGGCGACGAGGACGCGCTCATCCAGCTGGACATGAGCGAGTACTCGGAGAAGCACACGGTGTCTCGGCTGTTCGGCTCGCCGCCCGGCTACGTGGGTTATGAAGAGGGCGGCCAGCTGACCGAGAAGGTGCGTCGCAAGCCGTTCTCCGTCGTCTTGTTTGACGAGATCGAAAAGGCGCACCCGGACATCTTCAACTCGCTGTTGCAGGTGCTTGAGGATGGTCGGCTCTCCGATGCCCAGGGTCGCGTGGTCGACTTCAAGAACACCGTGATCATCATGACCACGAACCTCGGTACCCGCGATATCTCCAAGGGCCAGAACCTCGGATTCGCCGTTTCCGGCGACACCCAGAGCGGGTACGAGCGGATGAAGGCGAAGGTGCAGGATGAGCTGAAGTCGCACTTCCGGCCGGAATTCCTCAACCGCATCGACGACATCGTCGTGTTCCACCAGCTGACCCCGGACGAGATCGTCACCATCGTGGACCTGATGGTGGCCAAGCTCGACGATCGGCTAAAGGACAAGGACATGGCGATCGAGCTGACCACGGCCGCCAAGGAGCTGCTGGCCAAGCGCGGGTACGACCCGGTGCTCGGGGCCCGGCCGCTGCGCCGGACCATCCAGCGCGAGCTCGAGGACCAGCTGTCCGAGAAGATCCTCTTCGGCGAGCTGCGGCCCGGCCAGATCATCGTCGTGGACGTCGAGGGCGAGGGCGAGTCGGCTGCCTTCACCTTCAGCGGCGAGGTCCAGTCCGCGCTGCCGGACCTCCCCCCCGTGGAGACGGCCGGCACCTCCGACTGACCCCCCGGGTTCGCGGAAGTCGACCCTGCCTGGTGACTGGCCGTCACCAGACCGGGTCAACTTCCGGGCAGGCGGTACTCGTTCTCGGGGAGGGGCTCGACGAGGCCGTCGGTCACCAGGCCGTCGAGGGCGCGGGCGCGTTGGACGGCGTCCGGCCAGACGGCGTCCAACGTCGCGCCGGGGACGGCGCCCACGGCGTCGCGCAGCACGGCGAGCAGCCGGCCGCGGGCCTGCCGGTCGGTGCCGTCGTAGCGCTGGCCTCGTCGTGGGGGGCCGGTCCAGGCCGGCCGGCCAGCCCGGTGCCAGCGGCACTCGCGTGACAGCGGGCAGCGGGCGCAGTCGGGGGTACGGGCCGTGCAGACCAGCGCGCCGAGCTCCATGACCGCGACCGCCCACCGCGCGGCCGCCTCGGGGCGCTCGGGCAGCAGCTTCGCGGCCGCCCGGCGCTCGGCTGCCGTCGTCCCGCCGGGTGGCTCGAAGGCGACCCCGCCGACTACGCGCGCGTGCACGCGCCGCACGTTGGTGTCCAGGACCACGTGTCGTTGGGCGAAGGCGAAGGACGCCACCGCCGCGGCGGTGTACTCGCCGACGCCGGGCAGCGCTCGCAGCGCGGTCACGTCGTCAGGCACCCGTCCGCCGTGCTCCTGGACGCACCCCGTCGCCGCCGCGTGCAGCCGCAGCGCCCGGCGCGGATAGCCGAGGCGCCCCCACATCCGCACCGCCTCCCCGGGGGCGTCGGCGGCCAGCGCGGCCGGCTCGGGCCAGCGGTCCAGCCAGGCGGCGAAGACCGGCAGCACCCGCTCCACGGGGGTCTGCTGCAGCATGACCTCGCTGACCAGGACGGCCCAGGCCGTGGTCCCCGGACGGCGCCACGGCAGGTCGCGTGCGTGGTCGTCGTACCAGGCCAGCACCGACTCGTGCAGCCGGTCGGGCCCGAGATCGGGGGAGGACAGCTCGGGCATGGCGTGCGCATCGTCCCATGCGCCGGCCCTAGGCTGACCCGCATGGGGTCGCTGCTGCACCCTGTCGGGCCGTTGCCCCCGGGTGCCTACTGGCTGCGTCGCGCCCTTGCGCTCGTCGTGCTCGTGGTCATCGTCGTCGCCGTCGGGTGGGCGGTGCGCGCGGTGGCCGGCCCGGGCACCGACAAGCAGGCGGGTGCCGGCCCCCCGTCCAGCCCGGCGGCGCTCGCCAGCAGCCCGACCAGCGCCGCGCCGAGCAGCCCGGTGGCCGCCAGCAGCCCGACGCCGGCCAAGTCGGCCACCCCGACCGCCTCGGCCAGGCCGACGGACACGGCGAGTGCCACCGCGAGCGCGTCCACGGCCCCGCTGTGCGCGGACGCCCAGCTGAGCATCGCGGTGCGCACCGACCACCCGACCTACCCGGCCGGCCAGCAGCCCAAGTTCACCCTGGCCGTGCGCAACACCGGCACCCGCGACTGCCGCCGCAACGTCGGCCAGGACGCGCTGGAGCTGCGAGTCATCTCCGGGGGAGTGGAGGTGTGGTCCTCCGACCACTGCTCGCCCGGCGGAGCCTCCGACCTGCGGACCCTGACGCCTGGCCAGACCTTCACCGCGACCGTGCAGTGGGCCCGGGTCTCCTCCCAGCCCGGCTGCCCCGCGAACCAGCCGTCCGCCGCCGCTGGCTCCTACTCGGTGGTGGCCCGCGACCTCACTCTCGTCTCCCCTCCGGCCACCTTCACCCTGCAGTGACCTGGAGGCCCTCAAGGGCGAGCCGGAACCGGACGACACAGCAACGACGGCGGTCCCTGCGCGGCTGACCGCGTGCGAAGCGGAGGGTGCTGTGTCGGCGTCGTCGGTCGAGGAGCTCGGCGGGACGCCGGTGCCGGTGGTCACCGTCGCGCTGGTGGCCGGCACCCAGACCCGGTTGCGCCAGCTCTCGGGTCTGGTGCGCAGCGAGGCCTTCTCGGTCGTCGGCGGCGCGTGCGACAGCGAGTCGGCCGAGGAGCTGGTGCGGGAGACCCGCCCGGACGCCGTCCTGGTGGACCTGGACCTCTTTGGCGGCGGGCTGGACGCCATCGAGCGGATCATGGCCGGCCGGCCCACACCCATCGTCGTGTGCGGCGCGGCCGCGGAGCACCCCGAGGCGGCCATCGCGGCCGGCGCTGTCGACGTGGTCGGGGCGCTCGACGTCGGCGCCGGCACCCCGGCCTACAGCATCCTGCTGCAGCGCCACCTTCGGGTGGCCAGCCGGGTGCCGGTGATCACCCATCCGCGGGCCCGGCTCCGGCAGCGCGGGCTCGCGGACCGGCGCAGCATGCGCGGCCCGCGCGTGGTGGCGATCGGCGCCTCGACCGGTGGGCCCCCGGCGCTGGCCACGATCCTGCGCGAGCTGCCGACCGAGTTCCCGGCCGCCGTCATCGTCGTCCAGCACATGGCCGAGGGGTTCGTCGAGGGGCTGGCCCGCTGGCTGGACGGCATCTGCGCGCTGCGGGTCGTCGTGGCCGCGGACGGCGAACGGCTCGTCGAGGGCACCGTCTTCCTGGCCCCGGCCGGCTTGAACCTGCTGGTCCGCCGCGGGCACCGGATCGCCCTGGTCGAGCCGCCGCAGGGGCAGTTCCACGTGCCGGGGGTTGACGCCACCTTCGGGTCGGTGGCCGAGGAGTGCGGCCGGTCCTCCATCGGCGTGCTGCTCACCGGCATGGGCCGCGACGGCGCGGCCGGCCTGCGCGCGCTGCGGGACGTCGGCGCGCACACGATCGGCCAGGACGAGGCCACCAGCGTCGTGTATGGCATGCCCGGAGCCGCCCGTCAGCTCGACGCTGTCGCAGCCGAGCTGCCGCTGGGTGACATCGGCCGGGCGATCGTGACCTCGGCCAGCCGCTCGGCGCCACGGACCGAGGCGACCCCGTGAGCCGGCTGCTCGGCGACGCCGAGTTCGCCGCGCTCCGCGTCCACCTGCGCCGCACCGCCGGCCTGGAGTTCGACGAGAGCCGCCGTCCCTCCCTGGCCGCGGCGATGCACGAGCAGCTCAGCGAGACCGGCAGCCCCGACGTCCCCACCTACCTCGCGCTGCTGCGCTCCCCGCACGGGGCGAGCGAGCAGCAGCGGCTGCTGGACGCCGTCACCATCCAGGAGACCCACTTCCACCGGGCCCGGCCGCAGCTGGACGCGCTGCGTGACCAGCTGCTGCCGCCCCTGCTGCGGCGGGCCGCGGCCGAGAACCGCGACCTGGTCGTCTGGAGCGCCGGCTGCTCGACGGGCGAGGAGCCGTTCAACCTGGCCATGCTGGCGCTGGAGGCCGCCGGCCGGCTCGGCCTGCCGCCTCGGGTGCAGGTGCTCGCCACCGACGTCTCCACCGCGGCCCTCGAGGTGGCCGCGGCCGCCAGCTACTCGGGCCGCACCATCGAGCTGGCCGACCCGTCGGCAATCGGCCGCTGGCTGCAGCCGGAGCCGGACGGCAGCCACCTGGTGCGCGACGAGGTTCGGCAGCTGGTGACCTTCGTGCACCACAACCTGGTGACCGACCCGCTGCCGTTCGGCCCGGGACAGGTGGACCTGGTCGTCTGCCGGCACGTGACCATCTACTTCTCCAGGGTCACCACCCGCTCGGTCGTCGAGGGCTTCCGCGAGGTGCTCGGCCCCGATGGCTGGCTGCTCATGGGCCCGACCGAGAACCTGTGGCAGGTCAGCGAGTCCTTCGTCGCGGTGCCCGTGGGCGAGGTCTTCGCCTACCGGCCGGCCACCGCGGCGGCGACGGCGCTGGCGTCCACGGCCACCCCGCCGTCGCCGGCCGAGCTGCGGCTGCGCTCCGTGGCCCGGCCGCGCCTGCGCCCGCGCCGGGCCGCGGCCGGCTCGGCCAACCGGACCGGCACGCGGCCGACCGGCCCGATGCGACCG
>DATCDE010000146.1 GCA_036510875.1 Actinomycetes bacterium | reverse complement strand
CACCACGCTGCTGATCCCCGTCGTCATCGTCTTCGAGGCCTCGCTGTCCTTCCTCGGCCTCGGTGTGCCGCCGCCGACCGCGGACTGGGGCGGGATGCTCAACGAGTCGATCAACTACTACACGGTCGCGTGGTGGTTCGTCGTCTTCCCGGGAGCAGCGCTGCTGATCACGACGCTGGCCTTCAACCTGTTCGGCGACGGCGTCCGAGACGCGTTCGACCCGCGCGCCGACCGCATGTTCAACTGAGCGAGGGAACTCATGGCCCGCTTCCTCGTCCGGCGCGTCGCGCTCGGCGTTCTCGTCCTGTGGTTGATCAGCATCCTCGTCTTCGCCATCTTCTTCATCGCGCCGCCGGACGTGGCTCGCGCGCTCGCCGGGCGGCAGGCGACCCCGCAGACGATCGAGTTGATCAATCATCGCCTGGGCCTCGACCGGCCGTTGCTCGTGCAGTACGCCACGTGGATCTCGCACCTGCTGCACGGCGACCTCGGCTACTCCTACTACCACCAGCAACCCGTGACCACGATCATCGCGCAGGACCTTCCGGTCACGCTGTCGCTCGCATTCGGCGCGGCGATCATCTGGCTCGTGATCGGCGTCTTCAACGGCGTGATGTCGGCGATCCACCCGCGCACTCTCCTCGACCGTGGGCTCACGGGGTTCGCGCTGTTCTTCTACTCGATGCCGACATTCCTGCTCGGCCTACTGTTCCTCTACTTCTTCTATTTCCGCCTGACCGTGGCCGGGTTCGACTTCTTCCCGGCCGGAGGTTACGTGCCGTTCACGCAGAGCCCGTATGAGTGGGCGCGACATCTGATCCTGCCGTGGTTCGCGTTAGCGCTCGTGTCGGCTGCCGTCTACACGCGGCTCACCCGAGGATCGATGCTCGACGTGCTGGGGGAGGACTACATCCGCACTGCCCGGGCGAAAGGGCTCAGTGAACGCCGGGTCACCTACCGGCACGCTCTCCGCAGCGCGAGCACGCCGCTCGTCACGCAGTTCGGCATCGACCTCGGTGCCCTCGTCGGCGGCGCGGTGATCACCGAGACAGTGTTCAGCCTCGGCGGGATCGGGCAGGCGTCGATCGTCGCGATCAACCAGCAGGACCTGCCGGTCGTGATCGGAATCGTCATGCTCGCCGCAGCGTTCGTCGTGATCGCCAACATCATCGTCGACATCGTGTATGCGGTGCTCGACCCGCGGGTCCGGTTGAACTGACCGTTGCGCCAGCCCGCCCGGCGCGGATGCGACACTGCCCATGACAACTGACACCGATGGGGCCAGATGACCCATCGTACTGTCGATCATTCTGACAATCGCGAGGCTGCTGTTTGTGCTCCTCCCCCCTGCTGCGCCGCCGCAAGAGTGGCGGCCTGTCCGACCTGTGTGGCGGCGGCGTTTCGTGCCCGCTGTCCGGGCCCCGCAGGACGGCGTCGCCGGGCGATCGATCAGACCCGGATCGGTCCTGTGCGCACGGTATCCTGCGCACAGGACCGCAGCGCTCCCGCTGTCGACCTCGACGTGGCCACCGGCCACGACCAACCGTCCTGAGGAGGGGTTCTCCACCTGATGAACTGGTTCGGCTGGATCCTCGTCGGCTTCCTGATCCTCACAAGCCTGCTGCTGATCGTGCTCGTGCTGCTGCACAAGGGCAAGGGCGGCGGCCTGTCCGACATGTTCGGCGGCGGGGTGACCTCGTCGGTGGGTGGCTCGTCGGTCGCCGAACGCAACCTGGACCGCATCACGATCGCCATCGGGGTGGTCTGGAGCGGTTGCATCATCGGCCTCGGGCTGATCCTCAAGACGCACAGCTAGCCCGTTCGAACGACGAGGAGGCAACGCGTGTCCGGTGGGAGTGCCATTCGCGGCAGCCGGGTGGGGGCCGGGCCGATGGGGGAGGCCGAGCGTGGCGACACCGCCCCTCGGCGGCGGGTCGCGTTCTGGTGCGCGCACGGACACGAGACGCGGCCCTCGTTCGCCGTCGACGCGGTGATCCCGGACTCCTGGGACTGCCCTCGCTGCGGCTGGCCGGCCGGGCGGGACCGCAACGAGCCGCCGTCCCCGCCGAAGATCGAGCCGTACAAGACCCATCTGGCCTACGTGCGCGAGCGGCGCACCGACCACGACGGCGACGCCATCCTGGAGGAGGCGCTGGCCAGGCTGCGCGGCGACGCCGGCTGAGGCGAACTGAGGCGGCTGAGGCGTCGAGTCTCAGGGGCTGGCGATCCGGCCCAGCGACGGGGGCAGGGCGGACGCGGCCGACTCGTCGAGCAGCGCGAGCGTTCGGCGACGTCCCCGCGCTCCCGCCGCCGGCACCTGGACCGAGCCGGCGTCGCTCAGGGCCAGGCGCAGCGCCCGGGCCTTCTCCGCCCCGGCGGCGAGCAGCCAGACCTCCTCGGCGCTGCGGATGGCCGCCAGCGTGAGGGTGAGCCGGACCGGCGGCGGTTTGGGGGCGCCCCGGACGGCCACCACCGTGCGGTCCCGTTCGTGCAGCGCGGGCTGCTCTGGGAACAGCGACGCGACGTGCGCGTCCGGACCCACTCCCAGCAGCAGGACGTCGAAGCGTGGCAGCGCACCGCCGCGGTCAGCCTGGCCCGCGAGCTCGGCGGCGTACCGCTCCGCGGCCGCCTCCGGCGAGCTGTCGCCGTCCCGGGCCGGCATCGGGTGGACGGCGGACGCCACCACGGGCACCAGGTCGAGCAGGGCGGCCCTGGCCGCCGTCTCGTTGCGGTCCGGGTCACCGGCCGGCAGGTACCGCTCGTCACCCCACCAGACGTCCAGCCGCTGCCAGTCGACCGAGTCCCGGGACGGACTGGCCGCGAGCTCGGCCAGCACGGCGGTGCCCACGCCGCCCCCCGTGAGGACCACGCAGGCTCGGCCACGGGCGGCTTGGACCTCGACGATCCGGGTGGTCAGCCGGGCGGCCGCCGCCTCCGCCAGCTCGAGGATGTCGCGATGGACCAGGACCTCGGGGGTCGTCACGAGGACACCGGGTCGGCCAGCGTCGCGCGCAGGCTGCCGAGCACCTCGCCGTAGACGTCGTCCGGGTCCAGCCGCCGCATCTCCTCGGCCATGATCTCCGCGGTCTCGCGCTGTTGCAGCGCGACCTCCCGCTCGGGCTGGCCCGGCCGGGTCAGGTGCGCCACCCGGCCGTCCGGCCTGGCCACGACCAGGTCGCCGTCCACGCTGGCCAGCCGGACGGCGGTGATCCCCGGGCCGGCCGAGTCGACCTGACGGACCGGCGCGCCGAGCCGCTGGCTCAGCCAGCTGGCCAGCAGCAGCGAGCTCGGACTGCCCGGCTCGCAGGCGACCTCGCCGCCCGTCACCGGGCCGAACGGCTCGTCCAGGGCGGCCGCCAGCAGCGTCCGCCAGCCGGTGATCCGGGTCCAGGCCAGGTCGGTGTCCCCCGGGTGGTAGCCGTCCGCCCGCAGCCCCAGCTCGGCCGCGGCGTCGGCCGCCGCAGCGCTGTCGGTGACCCGCCGTTGGGCCAGTCGACCGACCGGGTCGTCGGCCGGTACGCGGGGGGCCGAGCCGGGCCACCAGACCACCACGGGGGCGTCCGGCAGCAGCAGCGGGAGCAGCGCGGACTCGGCGTGCTCGGCCAGCTCGCCGTACATGCGCATCACGACCGTCTCGCCCGGCCCGGAGTCGCCGAGGAACCGCACCTCGGCGTCCAGCCGGGGCACCGCCCTCCCGGGGCGCTGGATCGCCACCAGGATCCGCGAGGGATGCTCGCGGGCGGCGTCGTTGGCGGCGCGCAGCGCGTCGTAGCTGCCGTTCTCGTCGGTGACGATCACCAGCGTGAGCACCATGCCGATGGCCGGCACGCCGGCGCTGTGCCGGGCCTGGACCAGCGCGGCGGCGATCGCACCGGCGGTGGTGTCGGTCAGGTCGACGATCATGGGCGCCTCCAGGTCCGTCCGTCGCGGGCCAGCATGGCGTCGGCGGACGCCGGTCCCCAGGTGCCCGCCGGGTACTGCTCGGGCTGACCCTGCGCGGCCCAGTGGGCCTCGACCGGGTCGAGGATCCGCCAGGACAGCTCGACCTCCTCGTGCCGGGGGAACAAGGGGGCCTCGCCGATGAGGACGTCCAGGATCAGCCGCTCGTAGGCCTCCGGGCTGGACTCGGTGAACGACTCGCCGTACGCGAAGTCCATGGTGACGTCGCGCACCTCCATGTGTGTCGCCGGCACCTTCGACCCGAAGCGCAGCGCGATGCCCTCGTCCGGCTGCACCCGGATCACCAGCGCGTTTTGGCCCAGCTCCTCGGTGGCGGTCGCCTCGAAAGGCAGGTGCGGCGCCCGCTTGAACACGATCGCCACCTCGGTGACCCGGCGACCCAGCCGCTTGCCGGTGCGCAGGTAGAACGGGACCCCGGCCCACCGCCGGGTGTCGATGTCCAGCCGCAGCGCCGCGTAGGTCTCGGTGGTCG
>DATCDE010000145.1 GCA_036510875.1 Actinomycetes bacterium | reverse complement strand
CGGGCCACGGGCCGCTGCCGGACCACACCTCGGCCCGCAGCCCGGCCGGCAGGCCGCCCATCCGCTGGACGGCGTCCGGCAACGGCAACCACACGAGAGCCATCCGCCGACCCTATGGCGCTGCTCGCCCGGCCGGGGACCTCCCTAGGGTTGGGCCATGCCGATCACCGAGCCGGTGCACCGCGGCCGGGCGCTGGCCCGCACCCGGCAGGTCTACGGCGGCTGGCTGCAGCGCGCCGCCGAGCACATCCGGGCGCTGGGGCTGCCGCCCGAGCACGTGGCGGCCAAGGTGTCCCGGCTCGCCGTCCGGCCGGTGTTCACGGTGCACCCCACCGAGGCCGCCCGGCACACCACGCTGTCCAAGATGCGCCGGATCGCGCAGCTGCTGGGCGACGATCCGGGGCCGCGCCCCGACCAGCGGCTGGCCGAGCTGCTGGACCTGCTGTGGCAGACCGACGACCTGCGGGTGGCCCAGCCGGACCCGGTGGACGAGGCCCGCAACGCCGTCTACTACCTCGACGAGCTGTACCGCGACGCCGTCCCCGAGGTGCTCGAGGAGCTGTCCCGCACTCCCCCCCGGCAGCAGCGCCGCGGTGTACGCGTACCTGACCACGGACCGGGACAACCGGGTGGTGCGCCTCCCGCTGACCGGCCGCGGCCTGGGCAACCCGGAGCCGGTGCTCACCGACATCCCGAAGGGTCGCATCCGGACCTGGCCAAGGACACCGGCTCCTGGCCGGCAAGATCCTGCGGATCCGGCCGGACGGCACGGTGCCGTCCGACAACCCGTTCCCCGGCTCGGCGGTGTGGAGCTAGGGGCACCGCAACGTCCAGGGGCTGGCCTTCGACTCGGCCGGGCGGCTGTGGGCCAGCGAGTTCGGCGCGTCCACGTTCGACGAGCTGAACCTGGTCGAGCGCGGCCGCAACCACGGCTGGCCGGTCGTGGAGGGGGTCGGCGGTGACGAACGGTTCGTCGACCCGCAGGTCACCTGGCCCACGGCCGACGCCTCACCCAGCGGGCTGGTGATCGTCGGCGACGTCGCGTACCTGGCCGCGCTGCGCGGGCAGCGGCTGTGGCAGGTGCCGCCGGTCGACGGCCGGGCCCGCGCCGCGAGGGCCTGGCTGGATGGCCGGTTCGGTCGGCTGCGCACGCTCGCGGCGGCCCCGGACGGCTCACTGTGGCTGGCGACGTCCAACCGGGACGGGCGCGGCACCCCCCGGGCCGGGGGACGACCGCATCGTTCGCGTCGAGCTGTCAGGGTGAGGACGACGGATCCGTCGTTCTCACCCTGACAGCTCGACGCCGAGCCGCTCGAGGAGCAGGGTGCGGACCTTCGCGGCGTCGGCCTGGCCGCGGGTGGCCTTCATCACCGCGCCGACGAGGACGCCGGCCGCCTGCACCTTGCCGCCACGGATCTTCTCGACGACGTCCGGGTCGGCCGCGACCGCCGCGTCGATGGCCTCGAGCAGCGCACTGTCGTCGCTGACGACCTGCAGGCCGCGGGCAGCGATCACCTCGTCCGGCGAGCCCTCCCCGGCCAGGACGCCGGCCACGACCTGGCGGGCCAGCTTGTCGGTGAGGCTGCCGTCGTCCACCAGCGCGATGATCCGCGCGACGTCGGCCGGGAAGATCGGCAGCTCGGCCACCTCGACGCCGCGCTCGTTGGCCAGCCGGGACAGCTCGCCCAGCCACCAGTTGCGGGCCGCCGCCGGGCTGGCGCCGTCCGCCACGGTGGCCTCGACCACCCCGAGCGCCCCCGCGTTGACCAGGTTCTGCAGCTCGAAGTCACTCATCCCCCACTCCGCCTGCAGCCGCTGGCGGCGCACCGACGGAAGCTCCGGCAGGGTGCCCCGCAGCTCCTCCACCCACTCACGGGACGGGGCCACCGGGACCAGGTCCGGCTCGGGGAAGTAGCGGTAGTCCTCGGCCTGCTCCTTGCTGCGGCCGGGGGTGGTCAGCCCGGTGTCCTCGTGCCAGTGCCGGGTCTCCTGCACCACCCGGCCGCCGGCCGCGAGCAGCGCGGCCTGCCGCTGGACCTCGTAGCGCACCGCCCGCTCGACCGAGCGAAGCGAGTTGACGTTCTTGGTCTCCGACCGCGTGCCCAGCGGGGCGTCTGGCGACGGCCGAATCGACAGGTTCACGTCGCAGCGCAGCGAGCCCTGGTGCATGTGTGCGTCCGAGACCCCGAGCGCCTGCACGAGCGACCGCAGCTCGGCGACGTACGCCTTGGCCACCGCCGGGGCCAGGGCTCCGATGCCCTCGATCGGCTTGGTCACGATCTCGATGAGCGGGATGCCGGCCCGGTTGTAGTCGACCAACGAGTAGTCGGCGCCCTGGATCCGGCCGGTCTCGCCACCCTGGTGGGAGGTCTTGCCGGTGTCCTCCTCCATATGGGCGCGCTCGATCTGCACCCGGAAGGTGCGCACCCCCTCGTCGGTGGGCACGGCGACGTCCAGCCAGCCGCCCACGGCGATCGGCTCGTCGTACTGCGAGATCTGGTAGTCCTTCGGCATGTCCGGGTAGAAGTAGTTCTTCCGGGCGAACCGGCACCACTCGACGATCTCGCTGTTCAGCGCCAGTCCGATCCGGATGGCCGACTCGACCGCGACCCGGTTGACCACCGGCAGCGACCCGGGCAGGCCGAGGCAGGTGGGGCAGGTCTGGGTGTTCGGCGCGGCGCCGAACGCCGTGGGACAGCCGCAGAACATCTTGGTCGCGGTGCCGAGCTCGACGTGGACCTCGAGGCCCAGGACCGGGTCGAACCGGCTCATGGCCTCGTCGAAGGGCATCAGGTCGGTCACAGCTGCGGTGCCTCCTCCAGCAGCGGCCGGCCCCACCGGTCGAGCAGCGCCGTCTCGAGCGCACCACCCACCCGGTACAGCCGGTCGTCAGCGAGTACCGGGGCCATCACCTGCAGGCCGACCGGCAGGCCGTCCTCGGGGGCCAGGCCGACCGGAAGGGACATGCCAGGGACGCCGGCCAGGTTCGCCGGGATCGTGGCGATGTCGTTGAGGTACATGGCCAGCGGGTCGTCGAGCTTCTCCCCCAGCCGGAACGCGGTGGTCGGAGCGGTCGGCGAGACCAGCACGTCGACCTTCTCGAACGCCGCGGCGAAGTCGCGGGTGATGAGGGTCCGCACCTTCTGCGCCGAGCCGTAGTAGGCGTCGTAGTAGCCGGCCGACAGCGCGTAGGTGCCGAGCATGATCCGCCGGATCGCCTCGTCGCCGAAGCCGGCCGCCCTGGTCACCGACATGACCTCCTCGACCGACCGACTGCCGTCGTCCCCGGCCCGCAGGCCGTAGCGCATGCCGTCGAACTTGGCCAGGTTGCTCGAGGCTTCGCTCGGCAGGATCAGGTAGTACGCCGCCAGCGCGTACGGGAAGTGCGGGCAGGAGACCTCGACGACCTCGGCGCCCAGCTCGGTGAGCAGCTGGACGGCCTCGTCGAAGCGCTGCTGCACGCCGGGCTGGTAGCCCTCGCCGGTGAGCTCGCGCACCACGCCGATCCGCATCCCCCGGACGTCGCGGCTGCGGGCCGCCTCGACGACCGGCGGGACCGGGGCGTCGATGGACGTCGAGTCGTACGGGTCGTGCCCGGCGATCACCTCGTGCAGCAGGGCCGCGTCGAGCACCGTGCGGGCGCACGGCCCGGCCTGGTCCAGCGACGACGCCAGCGCGACCAGCCCGTAGCGGGAGACCCCGCCGTAGGTCGGCTTCACGCCGACCGTGCCGGTGACCGCGGCCGGCTGCCGGATCGAGCCGCCGGTGTCGGTGCCGATCGCCAGCGGCGCCTCGAAGGCGGCCACCGCCGCGGCCGAGCCACCACCGGAGCCGCCGGGGATCCGGTCGAGGTCCCACGGGTTGTGGGTCGGCCCGTACGCCGAGTGCTCGGTGGAGGAGCCCATCGCGAACTCGTCCATGTTGGTCTTGCCGAGGATCACCACTCCGGCCTGCTTCAGCCGCAGCGTCACGGTGGCGTCGTAGGCGGGCCGCCAGCCCTGCAGGATCCGCGAGCCGCAGGTGGTGGGCACACCCTCCATGGTCAGTACGTCCTTGAGCGCCAGCGGCACCCCCGCGAGCGGGCCGAGCGGCTCCCCCGTGGCCCGTCGGGCGTCGACCGCCCGGGCCGCCTGCAGCGCCCCCTGGGTGTCGACGTGCAGGAAGGCGTGCACCGCGGGGTCGACCGCGGTGATGCGGTCGAGGTGCGCCTGGGCGACCTCGACGGCGGACACCGCGCCCGAGGCGACCGCCGCGGCGGTGTCGGCAGCGGTTGCCGTGACCAGGTCCGTCACCGGGCTCACACCTCCTCGTCCAGGATTCGCGGCACCCGGAACCGGCCGTCCTCGACCGCCGGCGCGGCCGACAGGGCCTGCTCGGGGAGCAGGCTGGGCCGGACGACGTCGTCACGGAACACGTTGGTCAGCGGCAGGGGGTGCGACGTCGGCGGGACG
>DATCDE010000144.1 GCA_036510875.1 Actinomycetes bacterium | reverse complement strand
CGGCCATCGGCGACGGCGCCGCGGTGCAGGGACCCATCGCGTCGATCCTGCAGCTGCTCACCGGGCGGCTGGTCGACCTGCCACTGGGGAAGAACGCAGTTCGAGGTAATCCATCGGACCGGCGTCGCCAATGTCCAATAGTCTGGAGCGCGGTACCGGCGCCAGTCCCGCGGGCGATGTGGCTATTCGGTTCTCTCACAACACGGGCGGCATGCCCGCCGCCCCGCTCGCCGTCTTTTGCAGGCCCGCCGCTCGTCGTGGTCGAGGAGCTCCTCGGTCGATTTCGGAGCATCCTTGATTGATGAGCGAGGGCACCAGCGTGGGGGAAAGGGCGCTGACACTGTCGGTCCTGCTTCTCGGCGCCGTGGTGGTCGGCGCAGCGGCGAAGGTCTGGCTGAAGCGGTGGCGAGAGGCGGTGGTCAACCCATGAGTAGAACGTGGCGACGCATCCTGACCGCGAAGGCGCTGGCGTTGTCCGCGCTGCTTCTCGCCGCCTTCGTCGCTACAGTCATCGTGCGTCAGCGTCAGCTTGACGCTGACTCGTCCTGGCATCCACGACACGAGGGCTACCCGCCTCACGTCAAGCCTGGCTGGTGACCGCCCCAGGTGTGTCGGCGCCGTAAGGAAACCGTGTCGAAGAGTTGCTCGGAGCGGATGTCGACCCCAGAGAATCTCGACTCCCTACATTTCCGCCGATCGACCACGTCCTCAGCGCGGGTGAGGACCGGGATCAGTAATCGGCTACGGGAACTGGTTGGCAATCTGGTCGAGACGCTCGAGGTCGTCGATGTAGTCGTCGGGGTCGGCATCGGAGGCCTCGACGAGGTCGATGAGCATGCCTCTGATCAGGCCGAGGGCTTCACCGGTGAGCAGGTTGATTTGCGTGAGCTCGTTGATTTCGATGATTCGGGCGCGGAGTTCGTTGAGTCGGTCTTCGGTGGATTCACCGTCTGTCACGAGAACACCTTCCAGTGAGTTCTGTCATCGCATAGCTGAATCGGCCGAGTGACCATGTTGCGGGTGTCGGGTGGTCCTGAACGCGACCGGCGTCGTCGTCACGGGCCAGATCGCCGTTGTCCGTGGTGATCAGGGAACCACGTGGATGGTTGGGTTAGCCGACGGCGGCGAACTGCCGGGCCGCGGCCAGCACCTGGGGTCCGACGTCGTCGGTGTCGCCTTCGCGGAGCAGTCGGGCGGGGGACCGGTCGGCCAGCGCGCAGACACGGGTCGTGAGATAGCGAAAGTGCCTGTCTCGTAACTGGTGGAGAACGCCCCCGTGATCCCTCCGATCTCCGATCTGGACCCCTCGGTGCGCCCCTCGCAGATCCAACTGGACGACGGCGACGTATGCTCCGCACGGACTCACGGTGCCACCACGCTGAGGAGCACCTACATCTGTCATCCTCCGAACGGTACCGCCGACGACGAGACCAAGAGCACGATCGGCGAGGTGGACAAATCCGGAGCCGTGTGGATTATCCAGCAGGTGGACGGAGTGTCATCGGTGGATGAGATCCCCGACAAGAACAACCCTCCCACCCGCACGGCGCAGATCGTCAAGGCGTGGATGAACGGCTAACGGGGACCTGCGCATCGGCCTCAACGATGACGGAGGCCCGCCCTTGTCATTGCCGATTACAGCACACCTCGTTGAGCTTTTCCTCGTCCTCGCCATTGGGGCCGCCGGCGGCGCGGGCCTTCCAGCCGGATCGAGATCCCGCCGTGTACCCGTCGGTGAGCCACCCCGCCACCGGTCGGACCGAACAGTTGCCCACAGTGGTGTCAGGTCGCGAGTGGGGCTTCGTCCTTGCCGCCCAGCAAGCAGCGTGAGAACCCTAGTGAGCGGCGGCGAACGCTTCCTGGATAGGGGACAGGCCCGTCATTTCCGCGGGAACTCACGGCGTAGGTCGCCCGGGTGAAGCGCGGCCCCTTCGTCGCGGGGGACGGTGGATGATTGCGTACGGGCGGCTGCGATCATCCCTCGGTGACCGGCAGGGGGTGACGGTGAGGCTTGACGTGTAGTGGCCGTGGAACGTTGGTGCGACCTTGGATGCCGATGGTCGTCGGCGCGGATCGGGGCGCTGCCCGCCCTGCGTGCGGCCCGGTGACGCTGAACCTCGGGTCGCGCCGCCCACCGATGACGACCTTCAGCCTGGGGGGACGTT
>DATCDE010000143.1 GCA_036510875.1 Actinomycetes bacterium | reverse complement strand
GTGCGCACGGTAGGGCTTGCTGCCCACCGTGACGCTGCCGCTGGTCGGCGCGTCGAGGCCGAGGATCATCCGCATCGTCGTCGACTTGCCGGCACCGTTGGGACCGAGGAACCCGGTGACGATGCCCGGCCGGACGGTGAAGGTCAGGTCGTCGACCGCGGTCTTGTCGCCGAACTTCTTCGTGAGGTTCGTGGCCTCGATCATGGCTGTGGTCCTTTCCGGGTCCGGCCTCGACGGCTCAGGTGTCGATCGCGGCGGTGATGGGAGTGGGCTTGAAGCCCTTGAACGTCAGCCACACGCCGAGCGAAAGCTCCCAGACGGCGACGGGCAGCGTGGCGAGCGCGGACCAGGCGGAGAGCGGCTGGTTGTAGCCGAGCACGGTCGCCAGCGTGGCGCTCATGAGCAGCGGGGCACCGATGAGTCCCATCGTCGGGAGGATGCGCGGGACGAGACCGGACCGGTACATCAGGTAGCCGAGGAGGACGGCGTTGATCGACGGCATGAGGGTCTGTCCGAGCTGGAAGGTTGCGTTGTAGGTCGACACGAGCGACAGGCCGTTGGCTACGAGCGCTCCGGAGTCCGCGCCGGCTGCAGTTCCGAGGTCCTGGCGCAGGTGCATGAGCGACACGAGGCTGACGACACCGGTGAAGATCATGGTGGCTTCCACGGTGCGGCTGGCGACGAAGCCCAGGGCGAAGCCCTCGTTCTGCCGCTTGACCACGGGGAACAGCGTGACTGCGGTGCCGATGCCGGCGATCCCGACGATGATCTCGAGTAGGCATCCCCACAGCACGCCGGAGTCGCTGCCGGAGCCCAGGACGAAGCTGCGGTCCGTCTTGAGGTGGCCGTAGAGGCCGAGCGTGGGGATCGAGATGAAGGTGATCAGGTAGAAGATTCCGGCGACGAGCGCGGTCTTCCTCGTCGAGGTCATCGGGACCTTCGTCGGTGGTGCGGTGCGGACGGCGGTGGTCATGTCGGTCTCCTTTGGGGATGGGTTGGTCAGCGGGGGTTGGTCAGCGGGGATCGGACGTGGGGCTGGTCAGGCCTGGTGGTGCTCGACCCGGGCGACCGAGACGAGCGGGAGGCCGACGTCCCGGACCTTCTGGAGCAGGCCGTGCAGCGCGGCCTGGTCGACCACCTGGCCGGCGATGACGGTGGTGCCGTCGTTCTCCTTCGTGAGGGTCAGCCCGTCGAACCAGGCTCCCCACCGGGCGTCGAGGTGGCCCTGTAGGCGGATCTCGTACCGTCCGGCCTCGTGCCAGCTACCGACCGGTGCGTGGGTCTCGCTCATCGGGCACCTCTTCACGCTTCTGGGGGATCTCCTCGGCGGTGTGCCGCCTCGGTTGACCAGAAGGTAGAAGTGGGCGTAGTGAGCGGGCATCACCACATGTGGTGATGGGGGTGGTGGTCTTCTAGCGGACGCCTGTGACGGGCAGGATGGCCGCGGCCCCGACGACGGCGAAGACCCCGGCGACCGCGTACAGGACGCCGTAGCTGCCGCCGCCGATCGCCAGGACGATCGGCGCGATCGCGGGCGCGATGACGAAGGGGAGCGCGCCCGCCATGTTGAAAACGCCGAGGTCCTTCGCGATGTTGTCCTTGTCCGGCAGCACGTCCGCGACGAGCGCGAGGTCGACAGCCATGTACAGGCCGAAGCCGAGCCCGGCGATGGCCATCCCGACGAGGAAGCCGTTGAAGCCGCTGGCGAGCGCGATGACGAACATCGCCAGGCCGTAGACGACCGACGCCGCGAGGACGAAGACCTTCCGCCGGCCGGTCCGGTCCGAGAGGCGGCCGCCGGCGAGCGAGGCGGCGACGAGCATGACGGACTGGCTGACCGTGCCGAGGAAGATCTGCCGTGGCACGTCCGCCTCCGCGGTGCCGATCTTGTTCAGCAGGTAGTAGGCCTGGTAGGTCACCAGGAAGGCGTACGCCATGACGATCATGAAACGGCTGACGAAGGCCCACGCGAAGTCGGGGCTCCGCCGCGGGTTCACGTAGAACGTGCGGAGCAGCTCGCGCAGCGACCACGGCGGCCGGTCCGCCCTGGCGAGGCGGCGGTCGTCCAGCGTGAGCACGAAGAGCAGGATGAAGAAGCCACCGATCGCGCACGGCGCCATGAACATCGCCAGCTGGTTGCCCGCGACCAGCTGGACCACGAAGGTGCCGATCACCGAGGCGAGGGGAAGGCAGACCCCGAGGACGCCGGAAACCATGCCGCGCTGCGTCGTCGGGACCTGGTCCGGCAGCACGGCCACCAGGGCGGCCAGCAAGGCGTTGAAGAACAGCTGCGCGGTGCACCACCCGACGAGGACCACGGCGACGGTCGGCGCCCACGCCACGACGAGGATGCCCACGGACCCGCCCAGCAGGCCGATGACCATCCACGGCCGCCGCATGCCCAGCCGTGAGGTGGTGCGGTCGCTCATCCGGCCGAAGAACGGGTTGCCGACCAGGGAGAGCAGGGCTCCGGCACCGGTGACCAGGGCGAGGCTCTTCGGCGCCTGCTGGATGCCCACGAGCGAGTTGACCTTGAGCGCCAGCGTGACCAGCAGTGGCGCCAGGAACACCAGGCAGGTGCTCATGTACGCGAGCGAGTATCGCGTGATGAAGCCCCACCCGACTCGCGCTGGTGCGTCGCGGACCGGCGCCGGCGCCGTCGGTGGTGCGGTACCCGGGACCGGAGCGGCGTCGGCGGGCAGGGCGCTGTCCATCAGGCGCGGGGGAGCAGGTCGAGATCCTCGGCCCGGCGGACGGCGGCCCGACGGTTGTTCACGGCGAGCTTGGCGTAGATGTTCTTCGTGTGGCTGCGCACGGTGTGCAGGGACACCACGAGCTCGCGGGCGATCTCCGGTCCGTTGAGGTCCGTGCCGAGCAGGCGGAGCACGTCGATCTCGCGCTCGCTGAGGGGCTCGACCAGGCCGTGCTGCACGCGCGTGCTGTCCGGGGCGCTCCCCAGCGCGCCCAGCAGTCGCTGGACGTACCGAGGGGTCGTGCCGCGGGCTGCTGCCGCGGCCAGCAGCTCCGCCATCGGACGGCCCTCGTCGACGAAGATCCGGACGTAGCCCTCCGGCTCGGCCAGCGTCAGGGCGCGGTCCACGAGCACGAGCGCGGCGGGGACGCCGCCGCGCAGCCGCTGCGCGAGCGCCTGCAGCACCAGGATCTCGATGACGGCGCCCGCCCGGCTCCCTTTCTCCGCTGCAGCGAGGAGGCGTTCGAGGAGGCCGTCGGCGGCGTCGAGCGAGCCCGTCGTGCGATCGGCGGCGTGCTGCGCCAGTAGCAGCCGGGCAAGGGTGACGTGGTCGAACTCGCGCAGGTAGGGGAGGTCGTCCCCGGCGGACACGCCGTGCTCGGCGGCCCACTCGGCGGCGGCTCCGAGCTCGCCCCGGACCACCTGCAGCCGCGCCCGCAGAGCGGGAACGGGCCGCACCTGCGGGAAGTAGTCGCTCACGTACACCTGCTCGGCCTCGTCGAGCAGGTCGAGGGCGGCGTCCAGGTCGCCCTCGGCCTCCCGGATCCGCGCCATCGCGACGCGCCACCGGTACCGGTTCTGCGGCAACCCGTTGCCCTCGCCCAGCTCCTGGCTCCGGAGGAGCTCCACTCGTGCGGCAGGCAGGTCGTCGCGGTCGCGGTGCAGCTCGCTCATCCCGACATGCATGTCGGCCGATCCCCGAAGTGCCGGGCCCGGCTCCTCGGACGCGAGCTGCAGGGCCTGCTCGTAGGTGCGCATGGCGTCCCGCGGACGGCCCTGCGCGAGCCGGATGTCGGCCATCGCCACCGAGCACCCGAGGGTGTCCGCGATGAAGCCGGCCCGCCGCAGTCCCTCCCGGCACTCTGAGTACGCACGGTGCGCCTCAGCCAGGTCTCCGCTCGACCACGCGGCGAGCCCCAGGAGCCCGGCTGCCGGGGCCCGGCCGAGGTGGTCGTCGTCCTCGGGCAGGAGCTCCAGCGCGCCCCGGGCGAGCCGCACGGTTCCGGCGAGGTCGCCCTGGGCCAGTGCCATCGCGGCGCGGTACGTCGCGATGCCCCCCGGGAGGCGGCGGAACTCCTCGTGGTCGAGGACCACCATGTCCGTGCCAGGGCCCTCCGGCCGGCGAGTGCCGGCGGGCTCGAGCCAGCGCTCCGCGTCCGCGAGCCGCCGCTCGACGCCCTCGATCTCGCCGCTGAGCAGCAGCACCCCTGCGTACATGACGCTGAGCACCGGCCGGACACGGAGGACGTCGTCCGGCAGGGCCTGGAGCCAGCCACGGAGGGCGGTCTCCTGCCTCCTCCGGCGCATAGCCGGGATCGCGAACTCGACGAGGTCCGCCGCTCGAGCGAAGTCCTTCGAGGCCAGCGCGTGGCGGACCGCCTCGTTGGGCTCGCCGTTCTGCTCGTACCACTCGCTCGCGCGGCGGTGAAGGTCCGGGACGTCGCCCGGCTGCTCGTCGAGCAGGTGCGCCTGCAGGACGTCCGCAAAGAGCTGGTGGTAGCGGTACCAACGACGCCGGTCGTCGAGCGGGACGAGGAAGAGGTTCCCCCGCTCCAGCTCGACCAGCCGGTCCTTGCTTCTCTCCTGGCCGGTCACGGCGTCGCACAGCGGCCCGCTCAACCGGTCCAGGACGGAGGTCCGCAGCAGGAACTGCTGGATTTCGTCGGGCTGACGCTGCAGGACCTCCTCCACGAGGTAGTCGACGATGAACCGGTCGTCGCCGGCGAAACTCGCGATGAACCCGGCGACGTCCGCCCGGCCCTGCATCGACAGCGCCGCCAACTGAAGCGCCGCGATCCATCCCTCGGTGCGCCCTTCCAACGCTGCGACGTCCTCCGCCGTCAGGGTCAGTCCCATCACCTCGCTGAGGTACGTCGCCGCCTCGTCCGGGGTGAAGCGCAGCTCGGCGGCACGGATCTCGACGAGCTCGCCTCGGCCACGCAGCCGCGCCACCGGCAGGGACGGGTCGGCGCGGCCGGCGATCACGAGGCGCAGCTGCGGGGGCAGGTGCTCCAGCAGGAATGCCATCTGGTCGTGCACGTCGTGCGCGTCGATCACGTGGTAGTCGTCCAGCACGAGCACGACGTCGTCGGGCAGGGCGGCCAGGTCGTTCAGCAGGCTGGCGACGACCGCGTCGACGGGCGGCTGCGGTGACTGCAGCAGCGACAGCGCACCCGCCCCGACCCCGGGCACCGCCTTCTCCAGGGCCGTGACGAGATACGTCCAGAACACCACGGGGTCGTTGTCGCGCTGGTCCAAGGAGAGCCACGCCGCGGCGCGCCCGTCGACGGCGGATGCTGCCAACCACTCCGTCAGCAGCGTCGTCTTGCCGAACCCGGCGGGCGCCGACACCAGTGTCAGCGCCGAGTCCACCCCCTGGCCCATCCGCTCGCTCAGTCGTGGCCGCAGCACGAGTCCGCGTCGGGGCCGAGGGACGTGGAGCTTGGTCTCGAGCAGCGGACCTGCCACGACCACTCCTGCCCGCCTCAAGGTGGCCCGAAGCCTCCTGGCCACCGGTGGTGCCACGGTACGCGGAGCAGGGCTCCCGGGGTGACCATCGACGCCGACGGTTCTACGGTGAGGATGGGATCGGAGCGGTATCGGCTGATCCTGCCGGCGGCCCCTGGTGCAGGACCGCGTGTGACGCCGCCCCGCAGCTGTCCTGCCAGGCGGTGGCGGCGGACCTGCGCGCGGGAGGACCTGGTAGGGCCGCAATGACCTCGGACGCCAACGAAATCGTCCACACCACCGTCGGCGGCAAGCGCGCGTGCTGGAGGATCTGGCCTAACGCACAGTTCGCGTGAGGCGGTCACCGGATCCCACCCGGCCAACACAGCACGTGGTCGGCGGACACGTGCTGGGACAGTGCAAGACGCTCGACTGACGCTCTGCTTAGGCGTTCGGCCGTCCCGCCGACGCAACCGAGCAGCAGCGTCCCGGTCAACGCCATCACCGCCGCGGGCATCGCAGCCCAGCGCTGGGGCTGGTCCGTGCTCCGAGCTGACAGGCGCCACATCAGCCTCCACCCGAGGGCGAAGCCGAACAGCTGCGCAGGTGGTGGAGCGGCTGGACCTCGGCGTCGAGCTCCGTGAGGCGGCGGGTCAGTAGATCGCTGGCCGGGACGCCGGCACAGGGGAGGCAGCGGGCCGGAGAGTGATGATCCTCGGTAGGCAGAATGTGGGCAGAGTCGCGCTGGGCGTGCCCTGCTACATCGGCGGATGTGGGCAGAATGTCGGCATCACGCGCCCGGACGTTGGTGGACGTCAGGCGACACTCAGAGGCGCTAGTAGGCGTTTGACCTGCGAAGACGGCGAGTCCATCAGTGTCCAGAACTGTCCACCGGTGCCTGCTGACGTCCCTTGCTCCCGCGGCTCATAACCCAGAGGTCGCAGGTTCAAATCCTGCCCCCGCTACCACGTTTACGCAGGTCAGAGGCATGATCACCGATCTTGGCGGTCATGCCTCTTGCGTTGTGGTCAACAGGCGGTCTGCCGCCCCTCGCCCGAGATGCTTGATCGACTGGACTGGCGTGGACGCTGGCGCACGGGGGTGGACGTGACCTCTGGGTCGAAATCCCAGGGGTCACCGGACCTGCCTCTTGGCAAGGGATACGCACGGGACGGGGCTGCTGTTGACCACCGACGCAAGTCCTGCCAGGGGCGCGATGCTGCCTACGACTGCATGTTCGGCGGGTCATGGATGCGCACCAGAACGGCATCACATCACGGGCCGCTCTCCCCCTAAGGTCGGGGTCGGAGGGAGACCTGATGACTGAGTACTCACCACCGTGGCCTAAAGCCGGCCCCGCCTCATACTTTCCGTCGATCGAGAAGAAGTACGGCCGCTCGATCGTCGAGTGGCAGGGCATCATCGCCGGCTGTGGCTTGGACAAGCACATGGCCATCGTCAGTTTCCTGAAGACGGACTACCAGATGGGGCATGGGCACGCGAACGCATTGGTCGGCTGGACGTTAGCCGGGAACGTCGCGGTCGAGTAGCTCCGCCGGATGCGGGCGGAGCGCCAGAGGGCGGCCTTCGGCCTCCGCCGCCGTCTGGAGCGCCCGGGGTCGGCACGTAGGCGCGCCACGAATCATCAGGGCGGATAGGCCAATGTCGGGCCGGGCCGCACGCACCCCGGGGGCTCCCGCCGTAGTTCATACTCACCTCATGGCGGTGGACACCTCGAGCTGCCGTTGGATGTCGGCCAATCGGTGAACGCAGCCCTCGCCGGCCTCTTGACCGGCCTGTCGCTCATAGTCGCGATAGGCGCACAGAATGCCTACGTCCTTCGGCTGGGCCTCACCCGTCAACATGTCGGCATCGCCGTTGCGATCTGCGCAACGTCGGACATCATCCTGATTCTGCTAGGGATCGGCGGAATCGGTCGTGTTGGCCGGTCGTTCCCTGGGGTTCTGGACGCATTGAAGTGGGTCGGCGTCACCTACCTCGTCGGCTACGCGCTCTACTCCTTCTGGCGAGCGAGTCGCCGCCAAGTGCTCCTGCCGTCCGAGGCCGTACGCCCGTCACGGCGAGCCATCGTCACCACAACCCTCGCGTTCACCTTCCTCAACCCCCACGTCTACCTGGACACCGTCCTGCTGCTCGGGTCCATCGGGAATCAGTTCGGCTCCAGTCGGTGGCTATTCGCCGCTGGAGCCTGCGTGGGATCGATCGTTTGGTTCGTCGGCCTTGGATACGGGGCCAAAGCGATGGCCCCGCTGATGTCGCGACCCGCAACATGGCGCGTTCTCGATCTCCTGATCGGCGTAGTCATGCTGGGCGTCGCATTCAGCGTCGCCACGACGCACATCACCTCATAGGCGCCACATCCGACAGCCCGCTAACGGCATTCATGAAGGAGCGGGGCCGGTCAAGGACTTTCTCAGCGGGGGCGGCCTCGTTGAGGGCGGCGTCGTCCGGACGGGCGGGTCAAGTTCGCAGCGCCCGGAGGCCCGCAGGGCGAGGACGAACGGTGCTTGACGCGCCCGGA
>DATCDE010000142.1 GCA_036510875.1 Actinomycetes bacterium | reverse complement strand
GGACGCGGTCGACGAGCCGGTCGAGGTCGTCGACGAGCCGGTCGAGGTCGTCGTCGACGACGCCGAGGACACCGACGAGGAGGCCGGCGAGGACACCGACGAGGAGGCCGACCTCGCCGAGACGGTCCGGCGCGCAGCCGCTGCCCTCGAGGTCATCCAGCTGCCCGAGCTGGAGCCCGCGCCCGAGGTGCCGACCGCCCCCGCGCCGATCGCCGCCTACAGCGACCTCGAGTGGGTCCGGGAGGAGGCGATCCGTCGGGTCATCGCCGACCGGGAGGTGCAGTCCCGGCTGGACGACGAGAAGCGGCGCCGGCTGGAGGCGCTGGCGATTGCCGCAGAGGTCGAGGAAGCCCGGCAGCGCGAGCTGGCCCGGATCAAGAAGGATCGGAAGGCGAGCCTGGACGCCGAGCGCGCCGCGGCCGAGCCGCAGGCGTGGGCGGACCACGCGATGTGGCTCGCTGACGCGCGGGCCCGCGCCGAGTGGCAGGCCTGGGACGACCACGCCGGCTACCTGGGTGAGCAGGCCCGGATCGAGGCCGAGCGACTGGCCGCGGAGCGGGCTGCTGCCGAGGAGCCCGCCTGGGCCGAGCACGCGGCCTGGCTGGCCGCCGAGCGGGTCCGAGTCGAGTGGCAGGCCTGGGACGACCACGCGGCCTGGACCGCCGAACGGCTGGCCGAGCAGCGTCGCCTCGCCGAGGACGAGGCGTGGGCCGACCACCGGGTGTGGCTGGACGCTCAGCGCGCCGCGGCCGAGCCCGACGCGTGGGCCGACCATGCGGCCTGGCTGGCCGGCGAGCGCGCCCGGGTCGAGGGCGAGGCCTGGGACACGCACGCCGCCTGGCTCACGGACGAGCGGTTCCGCGCCGAGGGCGAGGCCTGGGACGCGCACGCGGCCTGGCTTCGGCAGCAGCGCGCGGACGCCGAGGAGCCCGCCTGGGCGGCCCACCGCGAGTGGCTGGCCGAGCAGCGGACGGCGGCCGAGGCGCAGGCCTGGGCCGAGCACGAGGAGTGGCTGGCCGAGCAGGCCCGGATCGAGGCCGAGCAGTCCCGTCTCGAGGCGGAGCGCGCCGAGGCTGAGCGCCTCGCCGCCGAGGAGGCCGCGATCGAGGAGGCCGAGGAGGCCGAGCGGATCCGGCGCGAGGAGCAGGAGCGCCTCGACCGCGAGGAGGCCGAGCGGCTCGAGGCTGAGCGCCTCGCCGCCGAGGAGGCCGAGCGCGCGGCGGCCGAGGAGGCCGAGCGTCAGGCGGCCGAGCGGGCCGAGGCTGAAGCGGCCGCGATGGCGCTGGCCGACCTGGCCCGCGGGTTCGACCGCGACGACGAGCCCGCGCAGCCGCCGGCCCAGCCCGAGGACACGGACGACGAGGACGCGAACAACGAGCCGCAGCCGGTGACCATCCCGGTGCCCGCCGGCAGTGGGCGCGGCGACGGCATGTCCCCGTCCGCGCTGCTCTCCGAACTCAACCGTGACGCGTCGCGAGCGGTCGCCCAGGCGATCCGGGACGACGACCGCCGCACCCACGCCGAGCCCGAGGCGGAACCCGAGGCCGAGCCCGAGCTGCAGCCGGTGTCCTACGCGCCCTCCGCGAACGGCGAGGGCCGAGCCGACACCGCGGCGCTGCTGCGCGAGCTGTCCGGGCTGTTCGCCAGCGGCGAGGAGCCGCGCAACGGCAACGCCAACGGCAACGGCGGCGGCTCGTCCAACCCGCCCCCTGGGTCGCACCCCGCGCAGCGGCCTGCGGCCAAGGAGGAGAAGAAGAAGAAGCGCGGCATCTTCGGCCGCTGACCCTCCTGCATGCGACCATCGCCACCGTGCGCGCCGTCGTCCAGGTCGTCAGTGAAGCCCGGGTGAGCGTCGGCGGGAGGGTCGTCAGCCGGATCGACCAGCCCGGCTTGGTGGTGCTGCTCGGGGTCACCCACGACGACACCGCCGCAACCGCCGAACAGCTGGCCGCCAAGATCCACGAGCTGCGGATCATGGACGACGAGCGCTCGGCGGCCGAGCTGGGCGCGCCGCTGCTGGTGGTCAGCCAGTTCACGCTCTACGGCGCCACCACCAAGGGACGGCGTCCGACCTGGGCCGCGGCCGCCCCCGGACCGGTGGCCGAGCCACTGGTCGAGGCGTTCTGCGACGAGCTGCGCCGGCGCGGCGCCACGGTCGAGGAGGGCATCTTCGGCGCCGACATGAAGGTGGCCCTGGTCAACGACGGCCCGCGCACCCTCATCCTCGAGGCCTGACCCGCCGGCCGCACGCACGAGTGGACACCCAGTGAGCGAAAACAGCGACATCGGCGGCATAACGCTCACCACGAGACCACTCGTGCGGGCAGCTCGGCGTGCGGAGGCTCATCACGCTCACGACGAGTCCACTCGCGAGGTCACCGACGCTCAGCCGACCCGACCGAGCCGACCCAGCGCCTGACGCACCGCCGCGACCACCTCGTCGGGGCGGTGGACCACCTGGTCCAGGTCACCCGGAGCACGGTCAGGCCCAGCTGGGCGCACCGCAGGTCCCGCTGGTAGTCGACGTCCCCAGGCCCGCTGCGCCTCGTGGTAGGCCCGCCCGTCGAACTCGATGATCAACGGGACGTCGAGAAACCGGACGTCGGGCACCAGCAGCACCCGGTCGCCGCGCATGATCGGCTGGTTGGCCACCCAGCCGCCGATCCCGGCGGCGGTCGGCACCACGTGCGGCCGCCACTCACCCACCGAGTGGGCGCCGCTGACCAGCTCGCCCAGTCGAGCCCGCACCGCCCGCAGCCCGGGACTCCCGGCCAGCAGCGCCGCCCGGGCGGTCAGCAACTTGAGGGTCACCAGCCGGCGCTGGACGGCGGCGAAGACGAGCGACCGAGCCGCGTCCACGGGCAGCACCCGCAGGCAGTCGACCACCGTCGGCTCGGCGTCCGTCAGGGGCAGCCCCCATGCCCCGGGCGGGCCCCGCTGATCCGCGGGCAGCCGGGACCGGTGGACGACGAGCCCGGCCAGCCGCACCCGCAGGTGTGGCTCGACCGTGACGTGCAGCAGCCGAGTCGCCGGC